>JBGTFX010000241.1:0-5189 GCA_041747055.1 Balneolaceae bacterium | reverse complement strand
TTCGGGACCCACTTCAGATTCATATATATTCATCTTCTCCTCATTATACATGCACCAAGCTGTGGGAAACGGATTTAATCCTCTAATTTTATTATGAATATTTTGGGCGCTATCTCCAAAATTTATTTTTGTATTATTTTTAAAAAGTTTTGGAGCCGGCGTCGCTTCTTCATCATTCTGAGCAGATAATGTAAAGGAATTATTTGCTATTTGATTTACACATTCTACCAGTAATTCTGCACCAATTACCTGTAATCGATTGTAAACATCGCCTGTAGTATCGTTTCGTTTGATAGGTGTCTTTACCTGATCAAGTACATTCCCGGTATCCACAGATTTTTCCAGAAAAAACACCGTACATCCCGTCTGCTCCTCCCCATTTATTACTGCCCAGTGAATGGGGGCCGCACCACGATATTTTGGCAGCAATGAGGCATGAAGATTAATCGCACCTTTCCCCGGAAGTTCAAGTAATGTTTCGGGCAGCACTTTAAATGCTACTATTACGAAAAGATCTGCATTAAGAGAGCGTAGCTGTTCTTCAAATTCCTGCGACTTCATATCATCCACATCAATCGTTGGAAGTCCTAACTCCAAAGCCTTTTTTTTTATGGCTGTTGGTTCGGGTTTACTTCTGCGGCCTCTACGTTTATCCGGACCGCTGACTACTGCTACTATATTATGACTGGATTTGAAAAGCTTTTCAAGACTGGGGACAGCAAAATCGGGCGAACCCATGAAAACTATCTTCAGTGGGTTCACAATTGTTTTTTTACTTTTTTAGGTACCAACGGGTAATCGGTTTCCAACAAACCCTTATCTATCTTTTTAAGTGCTGATCGATGTAAGCGTCGTTTAAAAGCACTTAGATAATCCAAAAATAGTATTCCCTGCAAGTGATCGTATTCGTGCTGAATTATTCGAGACATCCAGCTTGTAAATTTACGCTCTTGTTTTACAAAGTCCCGATCTAAATATTCAATTCGTATATTCAGCGGACGAACAACATCATCCCGAACATCGGGTATACTTAAACAGCCTTCTTCCATTTTCACTTTTTCACCGGATCTTTCGACAATCAACGGATTGATAAATACCAATGGCCCTTCGTTTGGCTCGTCAATTTCATCGGTAATAGCATCAGCATCCATCACGAAAAGCCGGATAGTTTCTCCAATTTGAGGGGCAGCCAATCCTACCCCACTGGAATTGTACATGGTTTCGAACATGTCATCAATGAGTTTTTGGAGAGATTCTGAATTTTTATCAATTTTTTCTGTTTCTTCTCGCAAAACAGAATCATTATAGGTAACAATGGGTAGTAGAGCCATAAATTAAATTTCGGGTCTTGCTTCTAAGAATTGTTGTAAAATATGTGCTGCTGCGGCTTGATCCAAGCGTCCTTTTTTAAACCGCTTCTTTTTTGGAACACCGGCATCGATCATAATTTGTGATGCTTCTTTCGAGGAAAACCGCTCATCCATTTTATAAACCGGTATGTCCGGAAAATCTGCGTTTAGTTTTTTGATAAAATTGATAACCAAAGGTGTTGCTGTGGTCGAATCCCCCTGAGGTGTTAAAGGCCAACCCACCACAATTCCTATAATGGGCCCTTCTTGTTTAATTTGTTTTGAAATTTCACCAAAGGAATCCGAGGGGGAAAACGTACCAACCGGAGCAGCAATCATCCGCGTAAGATCCGTGCGGGCAATCCCCACCCGTTTGCTTCCTACATCAATTCCTAATAAACGTCCGTGCTCAGACAATCATTTCCCCTCACTTTTAACTTCTTCAAGTGGTTTTTTTAGAAATTTCTTAAGCCGTTTACTTGGCTTAAAATGCGTTTTTCTGTGAGCAGGCACGTATATTTCTTCGTTTGTTTTAGGATTTCTTGCCTTGGGTTTCGCTTTTGTTTCTTTCACTTCGAAAACACCAAAATCACGTAACTCAATGCGGCATGTTGGATCAGCATCCATCATTTTACCGCGTAAAGCACCAATCACTGTATCTACCCACGGCTCCGCCTGATTGAGAGGAACATTCATCTCGTTAGCTACTGCTCGTACGATATCACGTTTTGTGTATGTAACCATCTTAATCTGTTGTTTTTTATTTATTTAAACCTAATCACATTATTCTAATAAGGGCGTAAAGATAACAGGTCTACATCAAAAAAATTACTAAAATATTTGACTGATTTTCAGAATTAAATCTGAACTGTTTTTAAATAGTTAATAATGTTTTTCTAAGCCAACTCAATAAAAAATATGAGTATAACTTACATTATGAACGTAGGTTTGGAGGGTAAATTCTATAAAATTTTAATCATAACGAACAGCGGTTTTAATCCCCTCTATTCGCTCTAATCTTTTTATTACTTTTTCCAAATGAGATAAATCTGAAATATAGATTGTTAAAATACCTTCGAACATACCGCCTTCACTACTAACGTTTATGCTCTTCATATTGGTCTTCATTGATTTAGAAAGTACCTCAGTAAGATCATTAACCAACCCTACTCTATCTTCACCAATTACCTTTACAGCACCCAAAAACTGGGTATCAATATTCTTGGCCCAGGAAACTTCTATAATCCGCTCGCTATCCGTCTGTATTAGGTGATGTGCATTTTTGCAGTTAGATCTGTGAATTTTCACGTCACCGTTTCTGCTTATAAATCCAATTACATTGTCACCCGGAATGGGGTTACAACAATTAGCGTACGAATATTTAATGTTACTTAGCTGACCTTCGACCAACAGGGCTTTATCTTCTCCAACAGACCGAGCTGTTTTAATGTAATCTTCCTGAATTTCCTCTTCGGTCTGCGTCGGAATTTCTTTGGCATCTTCATCTTCAATCCGGCCTTTACTCTTGTACTGCTTAACGGCTTTATAAAGCTCATTAACATCAAAAGCACCGGATCCAATTTCGTAAAACATCTCCTGAGAAGCGCTAAAACTAAATCTTTGCGCTATTTTGGTCAGCTCCTGATCTGTGATTTCAAACTTTCCTTTAGCCGATCTTTTTTCCCAAAGTTCTCGTCCTTTTAGTGCAACTTTCCGCTCTTTTTGTTTGATGAACTGACGTAAACTCGCTTTTGCTTTGTGCGTCACCACATCGTCCATCCAGTCGGGGTTCAGGTTAATTTTATTCCCCGTTATAATTTCTACCTGGTCTCCTATCTTTAATTTCTGGCGAAGCGGTACCATTTTCCCATTAACTTTCGAGGCAATTGCACGCTCACCAATTTCACTATGAATTTCAAAAGCAAAATCTATACAAGATGCCCCTTTTGGCAGGGTTTTCAGCTCGCCTTCCGGAGTAAATACATAAATTTCATCCTGATAAAGATTCAGCTGAAAATCTTTCACAAATTCCGTGGCCGCTTCGGGCCGGGGATTATCCAATACATCTCTAACCCAATGAACAAATTTATCCAGTTCAGTACTTCCACCGCTTGCCCCCTCTTTATACTTCCAGTGGGCAGCCAAACCATGCTCGGCTATATCATCCATTTTTCGGGTTCGAATCTGAACCTCTACTTTTCGGCCCTTTTTAGTTATTACCGTAGTGTGCAACGATTGGTACCCATTTGCCTTTGGAACAGATATAAAATCACGGAATCGCTTTGGAATTGGGGTGTACCAATCAGTAATGATTGAATAAACCCGCCAGCAGTCTTCTTTTTTATGGGGATCTTCAAGTATGATACGGATGGCAAAAAGATCATAAATCTCTTCAAACGGTTTTTGCTGACTCTGCATCTTTCGATAGATCGAATAAATGTGCTTAGGCCGGCCTTTAATTTCAAATTTGAAATTTTGTTCTGCCAGCTGTTCCTCAACCGGCTCCATGAATTCCTTAATAAACGACTCTCGCGACTCTTTTTTCTCCCGAAGCTTTCTGGCAATAAACTTATAGGAATTAGGATCTATTACTTTAAAACACAGGTCTTCAAATTCATTTTTGATTTTGAACAATCCAAATCGATGAGCTAATGGTGCGTAGAGCTCTATGGTTTCAGTAGCCTTCTTAAGTTGTTTATCTCTCGGCAAATGTCTGATTGTCCGCATATTATGAAGCCGATCCGCAAATTTGATCAACACGACCCGAATATCTTCCGCCATGGAAAGCAGAAGTTTCATAAACGTTTCTGCCTGCTTGGAATCCCTGTTTTCAAAAACTCCGGTAATTTTGGTAACACCGTCAATCAGGTGAGCAACCACACCCCCAAAAAGCTCTTCAATATCTTTAATAGTAACTTTTGTGTCTTCAACGGTATCGTGTAATAGAGCTGCGGCAACGGATTCATCATCGATGGTAAATTCAGCTGCCATTATTTTTGCAACTTCCACCGGATGTAAATAGTAAGGTTCACCTGAAGCTCTTTCTACTCCCTGATGAGATAAATAGCATAATTTGAACGCTTTTGTAATGAGTTCATCATCCGTTTCATCCAAGTGTTCATGACAAAGCTCCAAAAGCTCGCATAAAATGCTCTGTTGCATTTTATCGAGTTCGAATCCTAAAATTTTTTCTTCACTATGTATATCTACCTTGCCCATAATGTTTTACACGATTAGCAATACACTTCACTAACTATCTAAATTAGTAACAAGTTCAGTTGAACGAACACAATCTTCTTCTTTACCCATTTTTTTATATTAAAAAAGGCGATCAATAGTGGTTGATCGCCCCCTGTAAATAATCATTAATTTACTCAGAAAAGCAAGGATAACCCAATTGCGAGTCTGATGGTATTTTTTTAATATCCTCGCGATTTTTCAACCGATCGATATTCTATACCTTAATTTACAATAGTAAACAGATTTCTGAACCAATTAAATGCATTAAAGATCTGGGGCTTCGGTACCTTCATCATTAAGACTCATTTTCCACATCACCCCCCACACCATATAGGGTTTTATAAACTATATCAACACCTGCATGTACAGCTAATTAATCAAACGATTCATTTTTTCGAATTTGAGCAGATTTTAAATAGATCTAAATCTACTATTTATTTAAGTTAAATAATACTTGTTGAAATGAAGTCCTTAAACAGATTTCACATTAAAGATTTTAGCAGTTCATGATAAGATTCTTTTAATTACTTAAATATTCAATCTCATTTTAAATAACCATGCAAACATTCCTTCAAGAGACATCTAAAAAAGAAGCTTCAC
>JBGTFX010000240.1:0-3996 GCA_041747055.1 Balneolaceae bacterium | reverse complement strand
AAGCTTATAGTGATGAAAAGTTTGAACAAGCTATTGCCAATGGAGATCCTATTATGATGGATTTTTACGCTGATTGGTGTATTCCCTGTCTAGAACTTGAAAGATCAACATTCACAGATACGGACGTTATAGATGCCACTAAGGAGTTTAAGCGCTTCAAAGTCGATATGACTCAGTACGAATCGGAGCGATCAGAAACTCTGCGTCAGGAATTTAGCGTTGACGGAGTTCCCACAATTGTATTCATAAACAGAGAAGGCGAAGAGGTTTATGATGCCAGAGTTGTAGGTTTTCTGAGGGCGGATCGATTTCTGGAAAGAGTATTAATGACGTCACAATCAGCAGGAAATAATGAAGTAGCATTATCGGAAGCTGAAGAAATTTAGCTTCTTGCTGATTGTTTAATCAACCACTCTCCTACTTTTTGATTCAGAAAAAAACAGTATAGCAGATAGAAAAGAAAAGGAATGCCCTCTGAAATATAGGTTAATAAGGTGCTTTCATTTCCTATCAAGTACCTGACTATAAAAGCAGTGCCCATCCAGATAAAAAATCCATAGAGCCAGTCTTTTATGGAGTAGATAAACAGCACATAAAGCATGTAGGGAGTAAATACGATTCCCAACAGTATAAATATGGATAGCAATACAGAGGCGAGTTGAATCTTATAAATCATCAAAATCGCCAGACCTAAAAAAAGTGCTGCTAACTTTGGTGAGTTGAGTATTAGTCTGAGCTTTTCGAGTGTGAACATTTAAACTTTCATTGTTGATTAAAAACCCTATTGCAGCAGAGCTGCGGTGTTGGGGTTCGCAGCGGAGCTACGAACTAGATGAAAAAGGTGCAAAAGATAAACAACCTTCAAGCGTCTGATCCGCCGGCTGGCGGAGAAGTCCTTGATGCGTTGTTTTCAAATGATAGCCCATAACCCGCCACGCATCAAGGTGCAAAAAAACAACCTTCAAGAGTCGGAGCGGAGCGAAGTCCTTGATGCGTTGTTTTTCCCGGGACTACCCCAACCCGCCACGCATCAAGGTGCAAGCACGCTTGAAGGAGGCTTGATTATTTTTCTAACAAATAGTCTTCCCCCAACAGGTTTTTGAATTCATCATGTGCGGAAATATAGTTCTCTTTTGTACCAAAAATCTCTGATACACACGTTTTATTCAATAGAGTAATAGTTTCTGAAATCAGCTCATTATATGATGAGTATGGATATAGATCATATTCTTCTGAAATTCTATGATGAATCGGATTTCTATGGATATAACAAATAATTTGAGCTAAGTACAGTTCACTATCTATTTCTTTCCGTTTAAACCTTCCTTCAAATAAATCACCAGTTCTATTTTTTGAAATATTTATGTACTTCGTATGGCTGTTCAGTAAATGCCCTATTTGTGTTGATAATTGATAACTCTTGAAGGTTTTATATCTCAGTCCATGAAAACTCTTTTCTGAATATTTCTTTCGAAGTGATTTATAAAGTTTTTGTTGTTCTGTTTCAGAACGAACTTTTAACAAAAAATGAAAGTGGTTATTTAAAAGACAATAAGAATAGATTTCAGCACAAGGGTATAAATAGTAAAAGTACGATTAACAAATCGTTTATAATCTACATCTGACCAAAATATTGGACTACTATTTATTCCCCTATTGTATATGTGATAGTAAGAATGGGTTGTTAAATTCACCATGATCGAAAATCAATAGAATAAGAAAAACAAACAACCTTCAAGCGTCTGATCCGCCGGCTGGCGGAGAAGTCCTTGATGCTTTGTTTTCAAATGATAGCCCATAACCCGCCACGCTTCAAAGGCCTGCGGACGCTTGAAGGAGGCTTTATTAAACCTTATTTGCACGTAATTCATGTGGAATAAATGATTCAATTTGACCTTTTAAATATGAATGAATTCGTGGATTTCCTGCAATGAGCCTTTGGCCGAAAAGCCATCCGTCACCACCGGTCCAGTCAGTTACTTTCCCACCTGCTTCCTGTATAATCAGGCAGCCGGCGGCAACATCCCATGCGTGGAGCGAGTATTCATAGAAACCATCAAAACGACCGCAAGCAACGCAGCAAAGATCAAACGTGGCGGCACCCGGCCGACGAATACCCTGAAGCTCTTTCATCAGGTGACGAAACAAGTTTAGATAAGGTTCAATCAGAGATAAATCGTTATACGGAAATCCGGTTGCTATAAAAGCATCATGTGATGTTTTAGTGTCAGAAACCTGAATTGGCTCTCCGTTCAACCATGCACCTTCACCCGCAACGGCAGTAAACTCTTCATTTCGGTTTACCTCAATCACCACTCCAACTATAGGCTTACCATTTTCCCACATTGCAACCGAAACACAGTACACAGGAAAATCATGGGCAAAATTAGTTGTCCCATCAATAGGGTCAATAATCCAGGTGCGGTGATCGGTAAGCACTTCTTCATTTTCTGACTCCTCCGCTAAAATCTCATCATCAGGAAAATTTTCTTTGATTATTTTGATGATCTCTTTTTCTGTGGCTACATCAGCATCCGTAACTAAATCGTGGTCTCCCTTTTCCTGGATGTTTAGTTTTCTGTCCTTAAAACTGTTAATTGTGTCAACTCCTGATCGTGCCGCTTTTAGCGCAATTTCGAGGTCCTTATTCATAAAATGTGTTCTAAAATTAAAAGTAATATTAATTCAAGCATGGTATGTATTTGGGAACCTGACAGGTTTTGATGAACCAGATTTCAACCCTCTCCCTTCATCTTGTATTGAAACACTTTTTCTCCGGCATCGGGATCTTCCTTCAGAAAATCCGGATCATCAAATAGTTCATCCGCAGATAATTTCTGAATTCTGGAAATCTCTCTTTGAATTTTGGTCATCATCTGAACGAGTTTAATGCGCTTATCATCGCTGCTGTTTTTCAACTCTTCAGTCAGAGAACGACGCTTTCGCTCATAAAAATTAAGCCGAAGAGGTTTCATTGAAGATTTTGCCGTTTTGATAGGGTACTTATCCTTCTTGAATTCATTCCCCGTGGCTTTTGCATGCTTTTCACTCGGAGCAAACCGTTCAAGCAAAATATCACCCAAAAGTGACGGGTACGGCTTTTCCCGATTAGAATAATGATCCACAGAAACCTCTTGTTCTTCAACGTGGCGCTTCATTATATCCATATAAAACGCTTTTAGATCCTCATCCTCAAAATGATCTTCACTAACATTGTGTCCTATAAATTTCTGCATGGGTTTTCCAAAAAGTAGCAGCAGACGTATCACTTCCATTTCAAATTTCGGCCGTTTCACAAAAGGTTTTTCTTCCCGCATCTCCTCTGCTGCAGGCCCTCTCTCTTCTGCCATGGATGGAGGCATTTGAGGTGGCTGGTTCATTGATCCCGGCTCCGGTTGTGATTGCTGATTTCTCCCTTGTTCCTGTCGCTGAGAACGAAGCCGTGAACGTTCATCCTGGCGCTTCTTTTCAGCCAGTAGTTTCTCCAGCTGCTGAAAAAGTTCACGATCACTGCCTTTTCTGTACTTCTGTGTTTTTTGATGAAGATGCTGCACGAAAACCTGACGCTGAATTTCATCCGGCATTTGTGCGATGCTTTCCAGCACTTTATTGATCACAGCGGCTCGATCTCCCGGCCGCTCCATAACACCGCCCCTTTCGGCTTTCATGATGGTAAACGTCACAAAATCTTCGGCATTTTTCTTTTTCAAGTCCAGGAAAGATTCTCCGCCAAACTGCTTCACAAAAGAATCAGGATCTTCCCCATCAGGCAGCTCCAGCAGATGAACTTCCATCCCTTCGGCAAGCGCAATATTAATTCCGCGCTCCATCGCTTTTTGTCCCGCTGCATCAGAATCATAGATCATAACAATTCGATTTCCATACCGCTGAAGAATGCGAATCTGTCCTGGCGTGAGTGATGTTCCACTCGACGCAACTACATTTTTAATCCCATGTTGATACATCGAAATTACATCAGTATAACCTTCAACCAAA
>JBGTFX010000239.1:0-16197 GCA_041747055.1 Balneolaceae bacterium | reverse complement strand
GTATCAATGCTTCATATTCTTTTAACGCTTGTGCAAATTCATCTGCAGATAATTTCTGAACCTTTCCCCGGTAATTATCTGAAAATGCATCTGCATCACTTAGTAGTGTCTCTTTGTCTGATTTGAGTTTAGGGTCTTTAGGAGATGCGTATAGATCTGATAAATCCCATTTTATTTCTTCTGCTCCTGATAAATCTTCTTTGTTTTTCTTACTCATTTACATCTGTTTTGGTGATCATTTAAAGCTGAATATAACCAATCGGTCGGCCTCTTTAAATGAAATTTTCAAAAAGAAAAAGGTCGTTTTTTTGATTGAAAACCAATCGTTTTTTAGTTCAATATTGGTTAATTTAATTATCAATTCATTTTTTGAACCAACTTTTTGATCTAATTCAATTTAGATGCCACGTAATCATCGAAGCATCACCTTTAATAATCTGCTACGGTTTTTGATTACAATCAAATCTTACAATCAATTTAATCAGAATATTCCATTTTGAAATCCCTTGAAGCTGTCTTTGGTCCCAACTCCGCACTGGTTGAAGAACTCTATAATCAATATCAAGAAAACCCGGATTTAGTACCCGATCACTGGAGATCTTATTTTGACGAAATTAATGGCGAAGAAGCACCCATTCCAACTGCTCAAAAAACTGTGGTTCAACCGACTGCACCTAGAGAAGCAGTAAAAGAGACGAAAAAGCCTACACCTAAGAAAGATACCACCCCCGGAGTGCCTGAAACGGCAGAGTTAGAAAAAATTAAAGGCGTTGCATCCAAGATTGTAGAAAATATGGATGCAAGTATTGAAGTACCTACAGCAACATCGCTGCGCGTACTACCTATGAAAATGCTTACGGAAGACCGGGCTATTATTAACCGCCATCTCTTGCAAAATGGCGAGCCGAAAGCTTCTTTCACTCACTTTATTGCCTGGGCCGTTATAAAGGCCATTAAAGAATTTCCAACTATTAACAGCTATTACACCAAAAAAGATAGCGACCACTATCGCGTAGTTCCCAAACAAGTGAATCTTGGAATTGCTATTGATCTTGCCGGTAAAGACGGTAAACGAAATTTGGTTGTTCCAAATATTAAGGGCGTAGATAAAATGAACTTTAAGGAGTTCCTTTACGCATATGCCGAGATAATTGACAAAGCGCGCAATGGCAAACTTGAAATAAGTGACTTTCAGGAAACAACGATAAGCGTTACCAATCCCGGAACTATCGGGACAATCTCTTCTGTACCCCGGTTGATGAAAGGCCAAGGTGCAATTATTGCCACAGGTTCTATTAACTATCCTGCTGAGTTTCAATCCATGGCGCAAGATGTGCTCAACCAGCTGGGTGTGAGTAAAGTAATGAGTATCACCTGTACCTATGATCACAGAATTATTCAGGGTGCTGAATCCGGATCATTTCTTCAAAAAATTCACCAACTGTTAAATGGTGAAGAAGACTTCTTCGACCAAATTTTTAAAGATCTTGATATCCCTTACGAGCCACTGCCGTTTGGAGATGATAAATATGCAGGTCAGCTGAGTGGAGCAGGGAATACGCTTGAACATGATAAACGGGCTATTGCCGTTTGGCGTCTCATAAATATGTATCGAATGAGAGGACACGTTTTGGCCGATCTTGATCCACTTGAAGCCACGCCGGGACACAGCCCCGAACTCGATTTGGAATATTACGGATTGACCCTTTGGGACTTGGATCGCGAATTTTATTGCGAAGGATTGGGTGGATTTACAACGGCCAAGCTCCGGGACATCATCAAACTGTTGCGGGACACCTATTGCGGAAAAATTGGCGCTGAATATATGCACCTTCTTGATTTGGATGAAAGAAAGTGGCTCCGTAAAAAAATGGAGTCTACCACGAATACTCCAAATCTTACAAAAGACGACAAAAAATCGATTCTGCATAAACTAAATCAAGCCATGGCGTTTGAACAGTTTCTGCACAAAAAGTATGTAGGACACAAACGATTTTCACTGGAGGGCGCCGAAACTCTGATCCCGCTCATTCACTTTTTAATGGAAAAAGCAGGTGAAAACGATATTGAAAAATTCTTTTTAGGAATGGCTCACCGAGGTAGGTTGAACATTCTCGTAAACATCATGAACAAGCCTTACCGTAAGGTGTTCGCTGATTTCGAAGGTAATATCGACCCCGATACCATTCAGGGTTCAGGCGATGTGAAGTATCACCTGGGAGCAAAAGGGTCTTACGAAACAGCCAGCGGAAAACCGATTGAAGTAGAACTGCTGCCGAATCCAAGTCACCTTGAAGCCGTTAATCCCGTTGTTGAGGGAGCATCTCGGGCAACACAGGATCACTATGACGGAGAAGAACCTACCAAAAAAATTGTACCCCTGTTAATGCATGGTGATGCAGCTTTTGCAGGTCAGGGTGTTGTTGCCGAGACATTAAATATGTCTCAGCTTCGTGGATATACGACCGGTGGAACCATACATGTAATTATCAACAACCAAATTGGTTTTACTACTCTGCCACAGGATGCACGATCAACAGAGTACGCATCTGACCTCGCAAAGATGATTCTTGCTCCTATATTTCACGTAAATGGTGATAACCCCGAAGCAGCCGTTCATTCCATTCGAATGGCTCTCGAATATCGCCAAAAATTCGGTAAAGATGTGGTGATTGATCTTATCTGCTACAGAAAACATGGCCATAATGAAGGTGACGAACCGGCATTTACCCAACCCGGACTTTATGAGGAAATCGAAAATCACCGCAATGTTCGTGACATCTATGTGGATGAACTTCTGAGAAAAGGAGAATTCACAGAAGAGGAAATGCAGTCAATTTTTGATGAGTTTGATGAGCTTCTTCAGGAGGCATTTGAGGATGCCAAGAGTTCTCCGGCACTGGAAGTAACCGATAAGATGCTCGACCGTAAAGAGAAAGGACAAAAAGAGTGGGATGAATATCCTGATACCACCCATTCGATTAAAGATCTTAAAGATATTGCCGTAAAATTAAACACGGTTCCCAAAGATTTTGATGCAAACCCTAAATTGCTTCGTCAGCTTGCAAAACGGGCAGACGCCGCCAAAAAAAATGAGAAGAAAATTGACTGGGGTTTTGCCGAAGCCCTCGCTTTTGGTTCACTCCTGAAAAGCGGTCGAACCATCCGCCTGACCGGACAGGATGTGGAACGAGGAACGTTCAGCCACCGCCACGTGGTACTTCATGGCACAAAAACACAGCAGCGATTTATTCCTTTGAATAATCTTTCCGATGATCAGGGTGAGTTTTATCCCTATAACAGTTTATTAAGTGAATTCGCTTGCCTGGGATATGAGTTTGGCTACAGCGCTGCAAATCTTGAGGCTCTCGTTATTTGGGAAGCACAGTTCGGTGACTTCGTGAATGGAGCTCAGGTTATTATTGATCAATTTATATCCGCATCTGAAGCTAAATGGGGACAGAAATCTGCGTTAGTGATGACTCTTCCTCATGGTTATGAGGGTCAGGGTCCGGAGCACTCTTCTGCGCGATTAGAGCGATTTTTACAGCTCTGTGCCGAAGATAATATGCAGGTTGCCAACTTCACGACACCGGCTCAATATTATCACGCATTGCGTAAGCAGGTACTGCAGGAGAAGAGAAAGCCGATGATTATTATGTCACCGAAAAGTCTGCTACGCCATCCAATGGCCGTTTGTAATGTTGAGGAACTGGCAAGTGGAAAATACATGCCGTTCATTGATGATGAAACTCAATCCGGCAAAGACAATATAGAACGATTGGTTATCTGTTCAGGTAAGGTTTACTACGATTTGATCAATCACCTGAAAGATAATGAGAACGATAAAGTGGGAGTTTCCCGTCTTGAGCAGTTTTATCCATTCCCGAATAAAGACATTTCAAAAGCTTTAAAGGATTATAAGAATGTGAAAGAGGTAGTTTGGTGTCAGGAAGAGCCCAAAAATATGGGTGCATGGACATTCGTAGCTCCCCGGCTTCAAAATCTGTTGGGTGACGATATTAAACTGCGATACGCAGGAAGACAAGCATCTGCATCCCCTGCCGCCGGACAAAAGAAAGTTCACGCAGCAGAGCAGATGAAACTAATTGAAGAAGCCGTAGGCTAAAAGAATAGGCTTTCAACATACAAAAGGCGATTGATGATAAGTCAATCGCCTTTTTTTATGCAGTATTTAATTTGAAGTTATGAATACCTTAAAGTATTACTCTAAGTGAGAGTCTCGCAGATTTACGCTGAGTTATGCGCGGATTTTCGCAGAGAATCAGCGACACTCTGCGAGAAATAAATTTGTCAGTATTGTGTGGTTAATCTGAATCACATCTATTTTATCTCAACCCGTTCTGTAATCCTTTACAGATTCGGCTGACTGCATCATGGCTGTGCAGGCTTTCCATATGATTACATCGTACAACAAAGTCGTAAATGTTGTCTATTTCATTAAGTTTATCATAAAGAAGTCTTGCGGCATCTTCTACGAACTTTTGGTATGCGCCGTTCATTTCGGCAAATGCCTGTTCATCTTCTCGTTTTACCATCACCTGTGTTTCTGTATGAAGAGCTTCCCGGCAGATTTCAACTAAATCATCAACAAACATATCTTCATAGAGCTCAACCGAAATGGAAGCTAAGCTTCGCTGGCTGTGAGGAATGGTTGCAACTTCTCGGGTCTCTCTCGCATGTTCTGATAATTCATACGAACATGGGCATGCACTGCTGTATTCAAAGTCCAGATGTACAAACTTTCTAAATCGTCCGTACTCATCTAATTTACCTTCAAAGGATACATCATAATACTGATATCCTTCCAGTCCTGATCGCAGACTTTCCTGCAGCATTGGATAGCTGAATTTCAGGTTTAAAAAAGCCGACTTACTATCCAGATTCTTTTTATAGGCGTGAAGAATATCTTCAATTTTTCCGGGATGGAAAATATCATCTTTAAAGTCGTAGAAGGTTCGCATAATGCGACTCATGTTAATCCCCTTCTTCCCTGCGTCGAGGCCTACATAGCCATCTACAGACGTTTCAAGAACCTTTAAGTCACCACTTGGTGTGGCATAGCGGAGCGGGATTCGAAAGTTTGAAATACCAACTTGTTGAATGGGTACATTTGCACCTTCAATCAGCGATGATGGTCCATTTTGTAAATCGGGTAGGCTTTCTTTGTATTGATCAGTTAAGGTAAACGTAGGATCGTAAAATCGTTTAAGAGCAGTTGTAATCATAATAAAATAGTTCTAAGCATTTCTACATGCGAGGGTTAGGACAATATTCAGCGATGTTTCTTTCGGTTTCAAATAACTTCACGTTATAGAGAGCAGATGTGCCGAAAGCAGCATTGTTAATATCATCTTCAAGTTCCTGGAAAAATGCTTTGACTAAATTTTCTGACGTTGGAATTATTCCCTCTAAAAATGGGACTTCCAGGTTCAGGTTTTTGTGGTCACACTTATCCAATATTTTTTCTTTGATAATCTTTTTTAGTATTCCTAAATCGATCACATACCCTGTTTCAGGATCTGGAACACCTGCAACTGTAACTTCCAGTTCATAGTTGTGTCCGTGCCAATTTGGGTTGTTACATTTTCCAAATGTGGCTTTATTCCACTCATCTGATTTGCTAGGATTGTGCAAGCGGTGAGCAGCATTAAAATGTAATTTTCGGGTTACGTATATCAATTGGCTAAAAATAGACTATTAGAAATTGTATATGATTAACGATGTTATTTAGAAGCGGGTTCCCGATTTTCAATCAATGTTAAAATAAAATTCAACAGCTGTTGTAAACCAGATTTGAAGCAGTACCACAACTTTAACAGCTTTAACAGCTTTAACAGCTTTAAAATACTTATTTATCAAATAAATTCTTTATAGAGCTTTAATTAGAGTACTCTTATTAAAAAAAAGAGATCTTATCATTAAGGCCTCTATAACTCTCTTATAAATAGAAGCTGAAATTAATTAAAGTCGTAGGTAAAGGAGAGCTTAAAAGTTCGTCCTGGATTGTACGAACTAGTAGTAAAAAATGTGCCACTGTCTTCCTGAAACTGCACTACGCTGTAATCGAGAATATTGCTTATACTAATGGATGCGGAAAGATCATTCATAAAGCTCTTTTGAACTCTTAGACTTAAATCCGGGATCGGTATTTTTGATGATAACCGATTTTCATCATTCAGTTTTCCGTACACTTCGAAGATATCCGGAGCGGCACCCGATCCGTTTGCAGCCAGACGCGGGCCAAAGGCATTTGCATAGATAGCACCATCCCAACCCGTTCTTGGATTTTCGTAGCTCAACATCACATTTATAATATAAGGTGACTGAAAAGGAAATGCTCTGTATGGCTTTATGGATGAATCGAGCTGTTGCCGTGTTTCTATTTCACGTTCGCTTAGATCTACTCGTGAGCTGATGTAGGTGAAGTTCGTGGAAAACTTATAGTTCTTTAAGTAGGATGTGAGAAAATCCAGATTTTTTCTAAACTCAACTTCAAATCCATATAATCGGCCACTATTTGTATTTATATATTCATATTGAGGCTGATCAGTTGCTACGTCTAGTTCAAGAACGATTGGATTGTTAAAGTTTTTAAGAAAGACGCTAATAGCAAAAAGCTCACCGGCCGCCGGGTATATTTCATACCTTAGATCGGCGTTGGTAATATTAGTTCGTGTAATTTCTGGATTTCCTACAATTGGGAAACCACCTAAAAGGTCAAAGGATGCAAATGGAGCAAGTTCTCTCATATTAGGTCGTGCCAGTGTTTGGCTCCCACTCAAACGTAAGTTAGATTCTTCGTTTAGAGCATATATTGCATTCACAGAAGGCAAAACATCTATTACATCAATTATACCCTGAGTTCCTGTGGAACTTCTGGTACCAGAAATTACATTAAAGTCTGTTTTTTCAATTCGTGCTCCACCAAAAACTTTTAATTTGTCCGTTACATCAAAAACTCCCATCAAGTAACCGGCAGCAATTTTTTCGGATCCTGAGTAGCTGTTTTCCGGCCTGGTTTGATCTCTATAGGTTAAGCCAATAATTAAATTTCCATTTTCATCCCTACCAAGGATCCCGGTATTGTTGGGAGAAAAGAAATCCTCGAAGTTCCCTGATGCCTCACGAAAACTTAGAAATTCATCATTAGATTCTCTGGTACCATTATTTTCTAATTGAAAACGAAACTCATCAAACGTTCTGTCTTTTTGAGTATAATAACCACCGGTTTTAATAGTAATGTTGTTGCTTATATCGTACTCAACATCTAATTTTAGATTATAACTCCTGTCATCTAAATCACGAAAGAAATGAAATGGCAGCTGAACTTCGCGAACGAAAAAGAAATTGCCTTGGTTGTCCACCGGGGCACCCAAAAACCTGGTGTTTGGTTCGTATTGACTTGAATTAATATAGTTTCCTGACCATTTCACTTCAAATGCATTAAAAGTATGACGCCCTTTAATTTGGTTATTGAACAATTCTCTTTGAGTAAAGGAGAGTACTCGGTTATTGAACGTTCCCGATGAAAGCGCTCCGGGATAAACTCCATCAACCATATCTAATATAGATTCTGAAGCACTATTATTATAGATTGAGGTAAACGTAAATTCATTGGTGGGATTAAGTTGGAATGTTACACTCCCAATGTATCCATTACTGACTTTATTGATACTTTCCGTGCCCCTATTTAGTTGAAATGCCCTCATTCTTGTGTTAGTTCCATCAGGAATTCTCGCAGTGTAATTATTAATCTCTCTTTCATCATATTGTAAGTATGAATTGCTGTAGTTAAATCCAAAATTGTACCCAATTTGTTTACCACCAAACAGATGCCTGTTCCCAAAGGAAATATTTAGAGAATGGTCCATTTCAGGAGCACTATTGTTTACAGTGAATTTTCGATCAGAAAATGACCTCATCGTAGAATTAAATTCTGAAATTTCTGCATCCGACATTTGATTATTCTGAATACGAATCAGATAACGATTTAACTGGGTCAGGAACGGATTATCTCTCCAGTTGTCATCATAAGCTCTTGCTCCATTATCAAATCCAAGCCTTCCTAACTCATTTGCAATCGGCTCTTTTCTAAAGTTTTTATTAAATGTGGTTTGATCATTATAGCTCACCGACGTATTTAACTTCAGGTAATACTGATCGGGCAGAGATTTTGTGGTAATGTCAACCGCTCCCCCAGTAAAGTTTCCGGGTAAATCGGGGGAGAAAGTCTTTTTCACCACAATATTATCAACCATACTGCTGGGAATAAGGTCAAGGCTTGCGCTGTTTCTGTACGGATTCGTTGTAGGCAATACAATTCCGTCCATACTGGAAATGCTATATCTATCACCAAGACCCCGCATCACCACAAAACTACCATCTTCAACTGATGCCCCCGTTACTTGTCTCATAGCATCAGCTGAGTTACCAAAACCAATACGCTGAATTTCCTGAGCTGATATTCCATCCTGCATAGGGAGGGATCGTTTTTGCAACCTTAACAAAGAAACTTCATTGTTATCAATACGACGGGCAGAAACAACAACTTCATCTAACGACTGATTTGTATCTAATAAAGTAATATCAAGAGTGGTTGTTTTGCCGGAAATTATATCTATATCTTCAATAATTTTTTTCTGGTGAGTAATATAGGTAACCTCTATGGAATAAGTACCGGGAATTAACTGTAAGTTATATCGGCCATTAAGATCCGTTACTGCACCATTCCCTATATTGGGAATGTAAATATTCACACCAATTAACTCCTCTCCGGTTTTTTCATCAATAACCACTCCCGTAAGAGTTCCTTTTTGGGCAATAGCTGATCCTGCTATAGAAAAGAAGAAGAGAAAGAATAGAAACTGTTTCATCAAATTTCAGGGTTTTGTGATTGTTTTAAAACTTCAGTTAAACCTACCTTTTTGATGCTATCGTTAAGTTATCTTAGTGTTACGTTTGTGTTAACAAAAAAGGGAGCTCTTAAAAAGCTCCCTTTATACTTTCGATGATTATTTCAAATCTTAATTCGCAAGATATCCATAACGGGCCAGTGTAGACCATCCTTCCAACCAAAGAGGAGCATCTGGATCGAAAGCACCGATGTATGTAGTTTGATCAACATTATCATCAGCCACTGTTATTGCAATAGAGATGGCGCTTGTAGCAGATGGGACAGGGTTGAGTACTCCACAACCCTGAGTTCTACAAATACCACCCAACTCCGGGTCTTCAAACAAGTTACCCTGATCGATTAACCATGCAGCAGTTGCAGATCCATCAGCATCTCTTGAAACTTCAGGGTCTGTAACATTAATCATTGTTTCGATACTTGTAGCATTCCCGGAAAACCAAATATTGCCTCCAATTCCCGCGCCATCACCATTTACATCCAATACAGTTTTATCGTAGGAATCTTCCGCATCATTCAGATCTTCAATTTCTATTCCCAATCCATTTAAATCAGTCATAATTGAATTATAAATGGAATATGCAGATCCATCTCTCATAATAACACCGGGACTATTTTCTCCGCCTGTAGCGTTAAGCCCTCTGCCAATTAATGTCATATTATAGAGTCTGGCTGTTGAATATAAAGGTGCATTATCAGGGTTAGCTCCATCCCACTCAGCAACTTTATCGGCACCGTTACCTCCTTGTAGTGCGAACAAGTATTGCCCCGTTCCAGTCCAGCCAAGGTCGAAATCGAAAGCATCATCTTCAGCAAAGGCAGCACTGATATACCTAATATCAACTGTTCCTCCAAAAATCTCTATTCCATCATCAGCAGAAACGAATATATCAATGTACTCCAAGGTCGTTCCACGGCCTACACCACCAAGTGTTAATCCCTGAATTTCATCACCGGGCCCAATTTCAGCACCCGTGAATCGGATGGATACATAACGCATAATACCTGAACTATGATCCGGCTCATTTCCGCCATATTGTGATCGTTCATCTGCATCTACAATTCCTTCAATTTGTATAGCATCTGTATTGCCGTTAGAATATGCTGGAGCATTACCCAGCATAATTATTCCAGCCCAAAGCTTAGAGTTAGTTTCATCAAGGGTTATAGCACCGCCAAATGGTTCCTCATCGAATTCTGATGTGAAAATGATTGGGTTTTCGGGTGTTCCTTGTGCGTCAATTTGAGCATCCCGTGTTATAATTAATGATGTTTCATTCCCTTCCACAACAGAAGATGGTTGTTCGAAAGAAAGTATTACGGTACCTGGTTCGATTGTTAAGGTTCCACTTTCTACAAATACATAACCATCCAGGTAATAAACGGAATCAGCAGAAAATGTTCTGTCACCTTGAATAGGACCAGCAATAATTACACCATTTTCGCGAATATCATCGTCATACGGGTGTAGATCTTCTACAGGCTCATCAGGATCTATTGGATCAATTGGATTATCATCACCACAGGAGACGATCACTCCCATTGCAATAGCAATAATCAGAAATGTTTTAAGTACATAGTTGAGTTTCATACAATTAAAATTATGTTTGATTTCGATTATTAAGTTCGGTTTAGCAACCATATCAAACATATTCTAATAGTGTTATGCTCCTGTTACTCCAATGTTATGAAATTAAAAACAGTTACTCCGCTATTGATGCTATTTTATTAATGTTCAATAACTAAGGTTAAATGAATAGATATAAAAAAGGCCTTAATTTCTTAAGGCCCTTTTAAAAATTAAAATGTGCAATAATTTAATTACTAAAAGTGAATAAAATTATTTCTCCTCTTCACTTTTCTCAATATCAGCTTTGTCATTTTCATCTTTATCTTTCTTTTTCTTTGACTTATTTGTTTTTGAAGAACCCTCTTTGGAAGAAAGTTTTGATGCTGATTCCTCAGTAGATGAACCGTTTGTTCCTACCTTATCAGATGATTTATCATCAAAGATTCCATCAGGATATTTTCCACTAGGTCTTTCCCCTAATAATTCACGTATATCGTTATGATTGATCACTTCTTTTTCGAGAAGTGTTTTAGCCATCACCTCTAATTTATCCTGATGTTTTTTAAGAAGGTCATACGTTCGGGTATAATTTGTTTTAATAATATCTTGAATGGCACTGTCAATTCGCTGGGCAGTTTGCTCGGAATATTTTTTATTGAAGCCATAACTGTTGTTAGGGTTATTTGAATCTTTCAGGGAAAGATAACCCAGTTCTTTACTCATCCCATACTCAGCAACCATGGCAAATGCCATAGTGGTAATTCTTTCAAGATCATTTTGAGCACCCGTAGAAATTCTGCCAAAAATGATTTCTTCGGCAACCCGTCCTCCAAGAAGTGCACAAATTTTATCATCCAACTCTTCGGTAGTCATTAAGAAACGATCTTCCAAAGGAGTTTGCAGCGTATATCCTAAAGCTGCCAACCCTCTTGGTACAATACTTACCTTAAGTACTGTATCCGTGTGCTCAAGGTACCAACCCACAATTGCGTGTCCCGCTTCATGATACGCTACTATTTTCCGCTCGTCTGCATTAATGAGTTTATTTTTCTTCTCAAGACCTGCTACTACTCTTTCTATAGCATCCTGAAAGTCAACCATCTCAACTGCTTTCTTATCTCTTCTTGCAGCTAACAAAGCTGCTTCATTACATAAGTTTGCAAGCTCAGCACCCGCAAAACCGGGAGTTTGAGAAGCCAACACTTTCAAGTCAATTTCATCAGATAGTTTAAGTTTAGTTACATGGACCTGTAATACCTGCATTCTCCCTTTTAAATCAGGTTTATCTATCAAGATCTGTCTGTCGAATCGACCGGGTCTTAAAAGCGCAGAGTCTAACACATCCGGACGGTTAGTAGCAGCCATAATAATCACTCCATTATCGGAGTTAAATCCATCCATTTCACTCAAAAGCTGATTCAAGGTATTCTCCCTTTCATCATTCGAGCTCATTTGCATACCTCCTCCACGGGTTCTACCGATGGAGTCAATTTCATCAATAAATACAATGCAGGGTGCTTTTTCCTTAGCCTGCTTAAAGAGATCTCGTACACGAGCGGCTCCAACACCCACAAACATTTCAACGAAGTCAGAACCACTTAAGGAAAAGAATGGAACGTCTGCTTCACCGGCGGTTGCTTTTGCCAATAGAGTTTTTCCTGTTCCCGGAGGGCCAACGAGAAGTACACCTTTCGGAAGGCTTCCCCCTAAGTTTGTGTATTTTTTGGGATTACTGAGGAATTCAACAACTTCTTCCACCTCAGCTTTCGCTTCTTCAAGTCCGGCAACATCTGCAAATGACACCTTGCTTTCTGTCTGCTTATCATATAATGAAGCTTTGTTCTTACCAATATTTAAAACTTGTTGGCCCGGATTCATTCGTTTAAATATGAATACCCAGAAAGCGATAATTAATGCAATTGGAATAAGCCAGATAAAAATTCCGCTAAACCAATCTTCTTCAATTCTAACGTCATAAACTATATTATACTCATCAAAAATAGCTCTTACTTCGTCCCCCTCCAGCATGGTCGTTGAGAACCGGGGAACGGATGGTTCTGATGGTTGCCACCTGCTGTCACTGGGTTCAGGTCGTTCAACAATGCCCTCTTCAATGGCTTTTTCGGAATATTCTCCTGTAATTTCTGCTTTGTTGGTTATCAAAACTTCTTTTACATAACCTTCCTCAACATATTCGAGAAATTCACTGTACTTAATACGTTCGGAGCTTTCCCCCGGAGAGATTAAAAAATTGAATCCAATGAGAACCATAAAAAGCACAATTGCCCAAATAGGAAAGAGCGGGCGCTTTTTTTTCTCGTTATTTTTCGGATTCTTTTTAAAGGAGTTTTTAGAGTCTGTTTTTTTTGTCATTTAAATACTTTGTGTAAGAAGATAGCCTGAAATATAAGGCTTTTTTAGAATAGTATGTCTAACCTGACAGGATTTTACTTAGGGTAGTTGCAAACTTAACGTACAGCAAACAGTTAATGTTTTAAAAAAGATCGATTTTTATTGTTCGATCTTCACCGGTATTAATGGATAATTGTTTTTCTTTAGAATCAATTTTACCTATAACTGAAAAATCTTCAAATTCAGTTTTTAATTTTTCAACAATTTCTTCCGGTATGGTGAATAACATTTCGAAATCTTCACCTCCATAAAATGCATACTTATCTACATCTTCCTGCATTTCATCAGCAATATTTCGGGTTTCAAAGGAAATTGGAATAGCAGGAGAAAAGACTTCAATACCAACATCTGATTTTTTGCCAATATACTGGAGTTCATTCACAACACCCTGGGTTACATCAATCATACTCGTTGGACGAATATTTAATTTTTTTAAAGCATTAAATAAATCATAACGGGCAACAGGAACCAATTGTCTTTGAACAACATATTCATATTTTTCCAGATCCGGTTTAAAGTGAGAATTTCCTGTTTCCTCCCACGACTTCTTTTCCCTAAGTAGCACTCTTAAACCAGCCAAAGCTCCGCCTAAATCTCCGGTAACACAAATTACATCATCTTTTTTCGCTCCACTTCTGTATACAATATTATCTTCTTTTGCTGTACCTACGCAAACTATCGATATGGCAAGTATTTGATGTGAAGCGGTAGTATCTCCACCGGAAATTTGCACGTTATAATCTTTAGCAGCTGCGTCTATTCCTTTATAAAGCTCCTCAATCATTTGAACAGAATACCGATTAGGAATAGCAAAATTAATCAAAACCTGTTGAGGTTCAGCATTCATTGCGTAAATATCGCTTACGGCAGCCGTTACAACTTTATAACCTAAATGGTGGAAGGGTGTATACGTTAAATCGAAATGTACTCCTTCTAAATAAATCTCAGATGTAATACAAATAACATTACCATCACCAATTTTTGCAACAGAAGCATCATCCCCTATTCCTGTGATAACATCATTGCGTTTACTACCTGTTTTTGACTCAAACTTTTCAATGAGTTTTGTAAATCCAATATCATGAATTGTATCAAAATTATTTTTGGCCATATGATTCTAAAAAAAAAGGCATTTATTCCATTATGGAATAGATGCCTTAAAAGTTATCCTTAAAGTGTAAATCTATATTTCCCGAAGAGTAGAATAATTAATTCGAAGAGTTCCGGCATGTCTCAATTCTTGTTGAACATCGGTAATGGTGCCAAACTCAGAATCTTGATCAACTCTAAGAGAAACAATTAATCGTGGCTCTTCCAACAGTTTATCATACATAATGTTTCTGATAGCGTTTATATCATCAACAAGTGCATCATCGATCTGAACTCTGGTTTCGCCTAATCGATCTCCGCCTAATCTTTCAGGGCCAATATAGATATAACTTACAAGACGCTTCTGTTCAATCTTTTCGATATTTTCAGCCCTTGTATAATTTACCTGAACCTGAAGTTCAACTTCACGAAGAACAGTAGTAACCATAAAGAAGATGAGCAACATAAAAACAACATCAGGCATAGCGGAAGTAGGTACACTCTGTTTTGTTTTTGCTTGTTTCTTATTAAATCTACTCATGTTGCTTATCCCTCATCTGGTTCTGCGATTGAAATTTTCTTCGGATACATATCACTGATCTCTTCCCTTTCCACACTACCATCATTGAGTTGTGAAAAAGGAACCCCAAAACGATCCATGGATGCTGTATTTCTCAATTCATTGTAAGCTCCCATTACTTCATCAAGCATGTTAATATACACGCGATAGGGAGTCCTACGATCAGTCTTGATAGATACAATCGCATCATCTGGTGAATCAGATAGGTTTGGATCCACACCGTGATTGTCTACGAATTCCTTAATTCGTGATTTTACTTCAGAAATAGCTGATGGTTCTTCATCAAGCAAAATCATTCCCTGGGCATTAACCAATATGTTCATAAGGTTTCGTTCACGAACCGGTGGTGGTTCAGTATCATCCGGGATAGGAGGTAACATCAGTCCAATCCCCGTATCAACGTCAATCGTTGTTACTACAAGAAAGAAAATCAATAGTAGGAAAGCGATATCCGCTAACGAAGAACCATTAATTTCCGGGGTCTCTTTTCTTCCGCTTTTATTGAACATTCAATTAAAATTTAAAGGTTCCGCGAGTGCTTGATATAACGATCGAAACTATCATAAGTCCCATCATGGCTACTAATGTAGACATTCCGGCTTGATCAAAATTTCCAAACACGGCATAAGAAATTCCAAAAATTGCCAATGGTACTACCATCACACTTACACGCTTAAGATCGGATTTTCCAGAAACAACGTTCTTAATACCGACTCCTATTGCTCCTATGATTCCGATGACAATTAAACCCATTGCCAATCCAATTACTAAATTACTAGCCATAACATTTATTCCTTTTAAAGATTCAAATTAGGTGCTGGGTTACAACTAGCCTTGTTCTTCAGTATTCTGATCAGGAACTATTTGTTTTCCTTCTTTCATTAAAATAATAGAGTCAATAAGTGTAATTGAACTTTCTTCCATATCAGCGATAATTCTGTCAATTTTCGATACACAGTAATTATATCCAACCTGAAGAATAATACCGGCCAATAGACCAGCAGCTGTTGTCAATAACGCAATCTTAATACCACGAGCAACCAAACTCGGTGAGATATCAGCTGCTGCTTCAATAGCATCAAAGGCTTCAATCATACCCACTACAGTTCCGAGGAATCCAAGCAGAGGTGCAATTGCAATAAATAACGCTAACCAGACCAAGCCTCTTTCAAGGAAGCTCATTTCTATTGAACCGTATGTTGTAATTGCTTTCTCTGCCGCTTCAACTCCGTCATCAGCTCTCATTAAACCTGCTTGGAAAACAGAAGCAATAGGTCCGCGTGTCTGCGCACACAGTTCCTGAGCAGCTGGAATTCCACCATCTTGCAATGCTTGTTGAACATCAAGTATAAATTTTCGTGTGTTGATGTCGGCTAAATTCAGTGTAATTACTCGTTCGAGAAAAATTGCTAATCCCAGTATGAGAGCGATAAGTACAGGCCACATCCACTCTTCACCTTCATTAAATTTTTCTACTAAGACATTAAAAAAGCCAGCATCAGTGCCTGCCTGGAGGATAAAATATCCGAAATCTGCTCCCATCTGTAGAACTGACTGAGCTATAAATGAAGTCATAAGGTTACTCCGCGTTATGTTTTGGTTATTCGCTTA
>JBGTFX010000238.1:0-23846 GCA_041747055.1 Balneolaceae bacterium | reverse complement strand
CAGATCCATAATGGGGTAACCCACTATTTGGCCGGGGCCATGATAGGTAATATCCCCGCCACGGTCATTTTCGATGAATTCCGCATCGATCTGCTTCAGTTCGGCTAGGCCCTTCAGCATATTGGCTGCATTCCCACTTTTGCCGAGTGTATAAACATGAGGATGCTCCACAAAATAGAGAGAGTCGGGGATGGGTTTTCCCAAGTCAGAATTTTCCCGCAAGGCCAGTTTTTGATCAATCAGCACCTTTTGTGCGGCCCGCTGAATTTCCCACGCTTCGCGATAGGGAGTCAGTTTTAAATCATAAACATCTAATTGTCTGCTCATGGCTTTAAGATAACCAAAATCACTGAAAAGAGGTTCTTTTACCAAATAATTAGATGTTTATGATTTGTATTTCTTTTTATATCAGTTAATCTGGTGATGAAAATAAACTGTTTGTTGTAGAATGTTAGAAAATGAAAACTAATTTGGATTTTGTAAAGGGGGGGGGGCTATATTTTTTTAGCCTGTATGGAGAGTCATAAAAAATAATAACTTAACCTATTCAAGAATGATTACAATAATAAGTATGATCTTTGCATCTCTGTTAATGATAGACTACGATGAAAGTAATAGCTATGATGTTTGTATAGATTCAAATGATGCTATTTGTCAAACACTATTTGTCAATTGTACAGCAACAGCAGCTGAAGCTTTTGTAAATGGTGAATATACTCATGGCCAATATATGGAGTTTACTTATAACCTCTGTCCAAATGCTTATAATGAGTGTATGACTGATGTTGGCGTATCTCCCTAATAAAATTTAGAAGCCATATATGCCAGAATGGTATATATGGTATTCTTACAAGTTGAGAAATTATGATTTACTTCCTATTTGTATTGAGTCTTTTGTTTAATAGCTATGTCTATAGCTTTGGAGAAGAAGTAGAAATTCAGCAGTTGGGAGAGATTGAGTTTTATGATATATCAGATTTTAAAATTGAAAATGAGCATATATATATCGCTGATAAAGCATTTTTTAAGCTCTATAAATTTACAGAAAATGGACATTTAATAGCCTCAAGCGGAAGGGAAGGTAGAGGACCGGGAGAATTTATTAGAGGTCCTAATCAAATCATTCCTGCCAATGATTCAATTCGAGTAATAGGTGCCATTGAACCCTACTACTACGTATATGATAGTGAATTAAACTTTATCACAAATAAAGATGATTATCCGGAGTTGGTTAATATCGATTTTATGTACTTTCAAAACGGCACATTCTATGGTGTGGCTTATCCGGGGCTTGATTATCACATCGTGACGTATATTCCCGAAATTGACGAACTGAAAACAATAGATTTAGATTTTGAGATCAAAGCAGGGTTATTAAACCGGTTTCAGTTATTGGATTTTGATGATACACGTATCATCGCCTGGTACTACCAAAATAAATTCAAGATATATGATCAAGATTTTTCTGAACTGGATCAGTTTCAAATTCCTAACATTAAAAATATAGCCGATGGGGCTTTTGCATTAGGAAGACCTATAACAGGTTCAGCGTCGAGACAAGCAGAGCTAATAAATGCCGGTTCATTTGCTCCCAACGGAAGTTTTTTTGAAGAGTTTGTCGTACTAAGCAATGAGCATTTTTTAGTGCAATTGGGTCAACAAACGGGTGGCAGTCATACCGCCATGATTTTGAACAAGAAAGGTGAAATACTACAAGAGATTTCATTGCCACATAATGGCAAAGTTCTAGGATATTCGAATGAGATTCTATACATGCTTTCATCTGATGAGATGAATATCGTAGCGTATAAATTTTTTAAAGAATGATTTTTGGAAGAATTACAGAAACAAAAAAGGCGGGCTTAGCCCGCCTTTCCGCGAAATCAATAAATCCGCTTAATCCGCGATCACTTCTTTTTAGGTTTTGACCCCAAATGAACGCCTTCGCCATACGCTTCGGCTGCTGCTTCCATCACCGCTTCACTCATTGTTGGATGAGGATGTACGGCGCTGATAATTTCGTGTCCGGTTGTTTCCAGGTCACGAGCTACAACAGCTTCTGCAATCAATTCTGTTACGTGGGAGCCAATCATGTGACAACCTAACCATTCGCCATACTTGGCGTCAAAGATGACCTTAACAAAGCCCTCTTCATGACCCAAGCCTGCGGCTTTACCACTGGCAGAGAATGGAAATTTACCCACTTTTATGTCATATCCCTCCTCTTTCGCTTGCTCTTCCGTTAAACCAACAGATGCAACCTGAGGCTCGCAATATGTACATCCGGGGATGTTGTCGTATTTAATAGGGATTGGATTTTTTCCGGCCAGTTGCTCAACACATACGGTTGCTTCGTGTGAAGCTTTATGTGCTAACCATGGAGCACCGATTACATCACCAATTGCATAGATGCCATCAGCGGATGTTTTGTAAGTTGATTTATCCACTTTAATTGCGCCTTTATCGTGCTCAACACCGGCTTTATCAAGACCGAGGTTTTCCACGTTTCCGGTTACTCCAACAGCAGAAAGAACAACATCCACTTCGATCTCTTCCTTGCCGTTTTTGGTTTTAACCGTCACTTTTGCGCCTTTGCCTTTCTTCTCCACTTTCTCCACGGAGCTGCCGGTATGAACATTAATTCCTTTTTTCTTGTAGATCTTGCCGAGCTCTTTACCCACATCCGCATCTTCAACCGGAACCAATAGATCCTGCAGTTCAACCAATGTTACTTCTGTACCAATGGTATTGTAGAAATATGCAAACTCAACGCCAATAGCGCCTGCGCCGATGATTAAAATCTTTTTGGGTTGTTTGTCGAGCTGCATGGCTCGTTCTGAGTCGATTACTAACTTCCCATCAATCTCAATGTTTGGAAGCTGAAAAGGACGCGCTCCGGTTGCGATAATGAAATGTTTCGCTTTTACTGTCTCAGTCTCTTTTCCTTTATCGTCTTGAATAGCGAGTTCTTTATCAGATTTAAAAACTCCGGTACCGTTCAGTACTTCAATTTTGTTTGCTTTCATCAAAAATTGAACACCTTTGCTCATTTTATCGGCAACTTTTCGGCTTCGCTTAATCATTCCGTCAAAATTTGCGGAAAACTCCTTTACATCAATGCCATAGTCTGATGCGTGAGCGATCGATTCATAAACCTCTGCAGAACGAAGCAGGGCTTTGGTGGGAATACAGCCAATATTAAGGCAAACGCCTCCTAAAAATCTCTTTTCTACAACTGCTGTTTTAAAGCCCAGCTGTGCCGCACGAATTGCCGCCACATAACCACCGGGTCCTGTTCCAATTACACAAACATCAAATTCTTTAGCCATCGGTTCTGTCTTAAAATTTTTAACGGTTAATAATCCGGACCGCTTTATCACGATTGTCCGCTTCTTTTCAAGCTTGAAAATACGGATTATCAATCAGATAAGTAAATAGAACTGTCTTCTATATAAAAGCTGATGGTTAGAATTGTCATAAAAGACAAAAAAATGAATTATCTGATTTCCTTCATGCTATGTTTATGCAAACCGCCTATATTTCGCCCTTTCCAATAATGAAGCTCTATGAATAAACCGGCACTGGCAACTGTATTTTTAGTGGTGATGATCGACCTGCTCGGGTTCGGCATCGTGTTGCCACTGCTTCCCTTTTATGCTCAAGAGTTTGCTGCATCGGCTGTTACCATTGGCCTGCTATACAGCGTGTATTCATTTATGCAGCTCATTTTTTCCCCGATTTGGGGAAGTTTATCCGATCGGATCGGCCGCCGTCCCATTATGCTTTTAAGTACATTTGGTGCTGTACTGGCCTATATCATTTTTGGACTGGCCGAGTCTCTGGGTGTACTTTTCTTTTCCCGAATTATTGCCGGTGTGATGGGTGGGAATATCTCAACTGCGCAAGCATACATTGCAGATGTTACCGACAAAGAGAACCGTGCGAAAGGAATGGGATTGATTGGTGCCGCTTTTGGAATTGGATTTGTCGTTGGCCCGGCTTCTGCTACCCTGTTGATACACTCCTCATTCCACGATTTTATTGCCGGTATCGGGTTTGTAGAATTTGCAGATTGGATGCGAGTCAACAAATTTGCCCTGCCCGGATTTTTTGCCGCCGCTCTATCTTTCTGCAGTTTTTTGATGGTACTCTTCAAACTTCCCGAAACAGTGGATACCAGCCGTGACAGGCCCAAAGGGCTAAGTCGCCCCAGTGTTTTCACACCCCGATTCTGGCGACAACTCTCCCAGCAAAAAACAGTTACTTCCCGCGGATTTTTGATCCCCCTCATCATCGGCTTCTTTTTGCTGTCGTTTGGCGAATCGAGTCTTTACAGTGCATTTCCGCTTTTTGCTGGGCAGGAACTAAATATGACGGCAGAGCAGGTTGGGATCCAGTTTTTCTATATCGGAATTGTAGCTGTAATCATACAGGGATTTCTGATTAAACCTCTCACCAATCGATTTTCTGAGGAGAAGCTTTTCATCACGGGTAACTTTTTGATGATCGTAGGACTCGCCGCCATCCCATTTGCCCGTTCCATGACTGAGCTCGCCCTGGCACTCTGCCTGATGGCCGTCGGAAAAAGTCTGAATACGCCAACGATCACCAGTTTGATTTCGCAGGAAGCCGAAGAGGAACATGTGGGTGCAGTTATGGGAACTGCTCAGGGTATGTCCGGCCTCGGAAGGATGATCGGCCCGACATGGGGAGGGGCATTGTTTGCAATTTACTTTGGCCTGCCATTTGTGGCTACAGCCGCCATAGTTGGTGGCACCCTCTGGATAGGCTGGAAGCTTTTGGGGACCGGAGATAGGTAAGCGACCTGGGGAGCTTCGATAGAGACATGGTATTTCTATGATTGGCTGCGCAAAGCTATGGTTCGAATCAGGATTAAGATGTTGTATTTGGTTGAGGGTTCGAGTTGGTGTTCTATGTATGTTGGCTGCCCAAAGCTATGGCTCGAATCAGAACTAGGGGTTGAATTGATTAATGTGTTGAATAGAAGTACCATGTCTTATGATGAGGGAACACTTGCTGTCTACTGTTTAATTGTATATTAGCTAAACCAACTTCAATAATCCAACCATCATGAACCGTATTATTTCTGCTTCTCTGCTGATTGTACTTTTTCTCACATCATCGCTTTTTGGGCAATCAAAAACCGGTGACTATATGAAGGTGACCTATTTAGAGGTGGATAAGGAGAGTCTATCGGGATTTTTAGACGGAGTTTCGCAATGGAAGGAGACTCATCAACAAAAAATTAACGGCAGTGATCGTGTGGCATGGCGGCTTTATCGGGTACCGTTCAGCAGCAATGGCAGCGCCTGGTATAATTTCGTGTCGGTGGAAATTGCGCCTAATCTAAATGCACTGGAAGCTTCTAATCGAAACAGTTTGACTACTCTTAAAGAAGAGAAAGATCATGAGATGAAATTATCTTTCGCAGTACACGCTGAAATCTGGAAAACAGAAGCCGATATATTTGGCGGAAGTTCATCACCCAGCCGATATGTGAATGCAAATTTTATGTATGCCGTGCCGGAAACCATGGGCGATTATCTGGAGCTGGAAATCGACATTGCGGCGCCATTACATAGACATCAAACTGAACAGAACCGCATGGATGGCTGGACGTTCAACCGGTTGGTTTTCCCTACGGGAACAGCAGTGGCTTACAATTTTATAACAGCAGATCATTACAGCAATCTTGAGCAGATTGAGTTGGGCATTACCCGCGAGATTATAATGAATGTTCATCCTGATATGGACGTAAATGAATTTGAAGATTTTGCAGACTCTATTCGGGAGAGGGTGTGGAGTGATTTGTGGGAGTTAATTGAGTATGCAGATTAGCTATTTTGTTATCAGATTATCAGTACCATCAAGAGAGAAATAACACCAAATTAAAAGAGTTATGAAAGTGTTTCTGATGATTGTCGCTTTCAGTTATGTGTTTGCGATTTTAAATATGCATGTATACAAAAAAAATTCGGATACAAGTCTTACCGTAATTTCTTACAATATTCGGTACGATAATCCTGGTGATGGAATGAATGCCTGGCCACAACGCAGTGATCACGTAGCTGAAATGATGGGGGTGAAATATCAGGCGGATATTATAGGTGTTCAGGAAGCGCTGAAATCACAAATTGTTGATCTTGAGGAGCGTCTGCCGGAATATTCGTGGGTTGGGGTTGGCCGGGATGATGGAAAAGAAGCGTGTGAGTTTTCACCTATTTTCTATCGATCAGACAGATTGGAGTTGATTGTTGCCCATACCTTTTGGCTATCAGAAACACCCCATCAACCCGGAAGTATTTCCTGGGATGCTGCAATTACCAGAATTGTTACTTGGGCAAAATTTAAAGACCGTTCGACTCATCAGGAATTTTATGTAATTAATACACATTTCGACCATAGAGGAAACCAAGCAAGGGTTGAAAGCGCTAAACTTATCGGAAGTTTTATAGCTGATCTCATAAAGAATATTCCCGTAATTGTGACCGGAGATTTCAATGCAACCGAAAACTCTAAGACGTACTCCGTAATGACAAATATTCCCGGAATAGTGGATGCTCGTTACGCTTCAGAAACAGAGCATGCAGGGCCAACAGCGTCGTTTAATAATTGGAAGGAGCTTCGGGCTGATGAATCAAGAATTGATTACATATTTGTACGTGATAATGTTCGCGTTCTAACTCATCAAATTCTTGATGATCGCTATGACGGACGATTTCCATCGGATCATCTTCCGGTTCTGGTTGATGTGTTGATAAACACTGTAGATTAAAATATTCTATCACATCATTTTAAGTAACCCATTCTACAATGAAAATTGCTATAGTTAATAATTTTTGTTAACGTCTTCCGTTAACTAAATGCAATCAAGTGGTAGTAAATTTTAGAACTAGTAAGCTTCAAAAACAGTGTAATAATTTTAAAAAAAGCGTTAAGAAATTTGGCAACCCTGTGCAGTGAAAATACGATCACGCCTAGATGAACTTTTAGAATCTCCAAATCTTGAAACAATGAAATTTTTCCCACAGGCAAGATTTCATGCGCTAAAAGGATCTCGAAAAGGTCAATTTGCATTAGATGTTGAACATCCAAAAAGAATTATTATAGAGCCGGATCATATTCCATTACCTAAACTTGAAGATGGGAGTGTTGATCTTAAACGTGTAATAAGTGTAACCGTTGTTGAAATAGATGACTATCACTGACATTATTATGGCAATAAAAAAATATTCATACCAACCAGATTATGTGACTCCGCCCGGAACGACTTTGAAAGAAACACTTGAAGTTTCAGGAATGAGTCAAAAAGAGCTTTCAGAGCGGATGGGACGCCCTATTAAAACTATAAGTGAGATTATTAACGGGAAAACTCAAATCACATCCGAGACAGCTGTTCAGCTTGAAAACGTGCTTGGAATTCCCACAACATTTTGGTTGAATAGGGAAGGTCGTTACAGGGAATTTCTTGCAAAAGAAGAAGAGAAAAAACGACTGGAAAAACAGCAGGATTTACTTTCGGACTTGCCACTAACAGATCTACGAAAAAGAGGCTTTATTTCTAATACAAGAGATAAGATAAGCCAAGTTAAAGAAGTTATAAGTTTTTACGGGGTTAATGATCTTTCACATGTAGATAATGTTTATTTTGAATCCACTTCACATTTCAGAAAATCTTATAAACATGATATAAATGTTAAGCACCTCGCTGCATGGATACGTGAAGGAGAACTAGAGGCGGAAAAAATTCACACAAAGCCCTATTCCAAAAAAGAGTTTTTAGCATCTCTTAAAAAGATTCGTCTTTTAACTCGAAAACATCCCGAAAAATTTCATCCTGAAATGATAGAGCTGTGCAGGAATAGTGGTGTTGCTTTTGTGATGCTTAAGCAATATCAAAAATGTAGAACCAGCGGACTTGCAAGGTGGCTTCGTCCAGATAAAGCACTCATTCAACTTAGTCTTCGATATAAAACAGATGATCATTTTTGGTTTTCCTTTTTTCATGAGGCAGCTCATATTCTATTTCATAGTAAAAAGCAGACCTTTTTGGATGAGTACAGCTCAAAAAGTGAGATTAATGAAATTGAAAAAGAAGCAAATGAGTTTGCTGCTGAGTTTTTACTTCCGAATAAGATTTATCAGGATATAACTAATGAAGAACATAAAGGAAGGGAGAAAATAAGTAATTATGCTTCTCAGTTAGGAGTTTCCCCGGGCATTATAATTGGACGTTTACAATACGATAAGATAATTCCGTACTCTTGGATGAATGATTTGAAAAGGAAATTTATATGGGAAAATGAATAAGTGTTTTATTTTAAATTCAGTTTCTCTCTCTCCTTCTTCGGCAGCTTTGCCACCACAAGATTGTACGAATCTGTTACCCATTCTATAATCAAATCATCCTGTAGGTTGCTCTGTATACTTACTGTATTCCAGTGTTTTTTGTTCATATGGTAACCGGGCACCACTTCAGGATACATTTCGCGAAGTTCTATGGCTTTTACCGGATCGCATTTTAGGTTGATGCTTTCGAATTCCATGATATCACAAATAGAAAAAATCTTACCCATCACTTTGAAGCAGAGTGTATTTTCATCAAAAGGCAGCTCTTCGGTTGCACCGGGCAGGGAGAGGCAAAAATCACGGTATTGTTCAATATTCATGGTACTAGTCCTCCGGACAGCTTTTCCGGTCTATTGTTTGTAAAAATGATCAAGGCGATAAATAGTACTTCATTAACGACGGCTAATTCTTCTTGGGTTTGATTTGTGAAAATCATCGATGAAGGTTACGACTAAACCTTCGGCAGCCTGATTTATGACATGCAACTGATCAAACGAAACCAAGCCAACAAGACCGGTTTCCCACGTGGTAGCTGTAGTTTTAAGGTCGCGATTTAACATCAATTTTACGGGCTGATACAGGCGCAGATTAATAGAAAATGGAATTAAACCGTTTTCCATCTGCATTACATTTATGTGCATGTGAAGGAAAGGGATATCGGCTGATGAATCCACTTCCTCATCCTGCACAAAACGAATATTTGCGCCCACAAGTTGATTTACGGTCTGCTGACGAATAACAGTGGGCGTAAGCGTGTCGTTTCTCGCAATTTCAATGCTGCCTTCTATATTGGCAGTGAACCCGATTTCTTGCAGGCCTTCCAATGAAATTTGCTCGCGAACCACTTCGTTTTGGGCATGAAGGCAAAGCGGCAGAAGAATAATTAGGGTGAGGAAAGATACATGCAGCTGAAGTGTTTTCATGATGATTGAATTAGATCAGGAAAGGTGACTACTACAATCTTCTAAAAAAGGGGATAAAACTCAATAGGGATAGTACACCGGACAGCTTGTCCGGTAAAAATTAGTTAGTGGCTTGAGCTAAAACCTCAGTTCGATTCTTACGTCAGATTATGTATCCTGGTTGTTGCCACTTACCGCAGTTACACAGAGTACGGCAGCCCAAGGTTAACGCAAAGCGCTGGTATTGAAGTGAGCATAAAAAAAGGACCGGAGGAGCGACATGTCCGTATCCTCTTGTCACTGCGCAGCGGTGGCCATGTTCCTTATAACTCCCACGGCCAAAAATATCCATCCGAGAATAAATGCAATTCCTCCAATGGGAGTTACGGCTCCAAGCCAGCCGGTGTCGGTGAGGGTTAGCAGGTACAGACTTCCGGAGAATATGATAATTCCGGTAACCATGCAGTATCCACTGTAGTTGAGCCAACGGTTTGCTTTATAACTGAGAGTTACAGCCCCTAAAAGGAGCAATCCTAAAGCATGGTAAAAATGGTACTCCACCCCTGTTTGGTACACTGCGAATCGATCGGGAGTAAGCAGGTCCTGAACGATGTGTGCACCAAATGCTCCAAAGATGACGGCAAGTGCCATGAATACAGAACCGGTTATGAGGAGTGATTTTGAAGTCATCTCTATCTGTTCAGGAAGTTTATACTTTATCTTAATAATATAAGCTATTTATCTCTGAGAGGGAAGTTGAATACCTCTGTTTCTTTGGTCGTCCGATGTTGCCACACCATATTGAGACCAATGATTAGCTCCATCAGCAAGAAAACAGTGGGTAAAGCCGGGCTGACTAATATAAGGATGCTCATGCCAATCAAATGGTTTCCATTTGTTTAAGATCAGTACTTCCACCAAAATTTTGAAAGTCGTCTATCTTATCAAAAAACATTTCCGAATAGATTACATAACGGCTAGCACATTGTAGATACTGATCCTCCCTTTCAGCTCGATAAGCTTGCAAAACCTCTAAGTCCGGAAAAATTCTCAATTCCAGCATGGCCTTGTCAAATTCGGACTCGGTGAGGTCAGCAATCTCTACAAGTGGCCTTGTGTCCAAAAAATTTCCACTAACCCGTTGCCGGGCTGCAACGTCATCTCTGCACCTTTCAGTATTTCGTTCTGTTCCGGAATAGATCCATGTACTAGCAGTTTTTATTTGATCACAAAGCTCAGTCCGGAGCGAAAGCTGAGCTACATTATGAAAACAACGTGAGCGATACAAACTAACAACATTTCCAGAAGTATTAAATGGGTTTGTTCCGGGCGCGACGATGTAACTATCGGTAGAAATTAAAAAACATGGTTTTTCGGAAGCGAGCGCACCGGCCAGATTGTAGTAAAGGCGCTCCAGATCATTTGGCTCATTTTCAAACAGTCCGAAAATTCTTTTATCAGGATTGCTGAAAAGGCCGCACCCAGTTAAAAGAAATGCAATCAAGAATAATGCATTTAACTTTGTGGGAATCTTATAAAAGGTCATCTGATTTTATTTGTTTTTAATTTCATACTAATTCGCCCCAGTATTACTACCGATGGAATTTCACCCCTTAAACCCAACATCTTTATGGCTCCCATCACAAAAGGGTTTGGTGGTTGATGCACCACATCGGCATAGTGCCACGCCTTTGTCGGATGTTTGTTCAGCAAACGAATCCGATTCAACCGTGTAGGTTCCTTCCAGAATTGCAGGGCCGTCTTTCATTAGTTTTACCAGCAATTTCCCCTGTCCATTCTCTGATACTTCAGGTAGTTTTGATCGATCTGCATTTGTATGGGCTTCGAACTCGATATTTTTATGGGAATTATCACAAGCGGGTTTGTTGGTTGATGCGCCGCACCTGCAAAAGGCAAAGCGGGTATCTTCAAGAACAGTATTCCCATCGTGGTCTTTAACTTCAATATTACCAAACATGTAAATGGGACCGTCTTTTTGGAGGACTACCCGATTTCTTGAAGGAGCTTTTTCAACCCTGTCAGATTGTTTCATTTTGTATTGAAGTGCTCCTGTGGGACAAGCTTCTATTACGTCTGCAATGTCGTTGGCAGGCGCATTGTTGGAATCAATCCATGGTTTACGGTTTGGATTGAACACCTCCGGTAAACCATTCACGCATTCTGCAGCATGGATACAGCGGGTTACATCATATTGAATCGAAATTTCATCGTTTTCGTACTTGAGCACTTTTTTCTTCATAAGTTTTCTGAATAAGGATTCTTTTGCTTATAAGTAACAGCTTTGTATAGTTAAATAAAACATAAATAAGATTATCGGCATGACATTTCCGATAAATTTTACAGGTGAGTATAAAGTTATTGTCATAATTAATTGTGTTGTCAACTAATATTATTGTATATAGTAATAAGTTTAAAATTGAATAACTATCGTAGCTACAGGATGTAGGGATAGTTAAAGCAAGGTACAGGAGAGCCACATCTTAAAGACTTCATCCTCTTTCAACAATTCTAATAATTAAAACATGAAGCTATATATTAAACATATGGTTAGTTTGCGATGTAAGATGCTTGTTAAAGATGAGTTGAAAAAACTGGGTCTAAATCGGATCGTAGTGGAATTGGGTTCAGTAGATATTCAGGATGATTTTACATTAGAGCAGTTGGACATATTTCGTCAGAAACTGCAAAAAGCCGGCCTGGAACTACTCGATGATAGAAAGGATATTCTGGTTGAGAAGATTAAAAAAGCAATTGTGGAAATGATTTATCATTACGATGAATTCCCTAACGTTAATGATTCCGACTATCTCAGCAGCAAACTCAATCATAATTATACTTATCTGTCCAATAAATTTACCGAAGTAAAAAATATCACCATTCAGCAGTATATTATCATGCACAAAATAGAGAAGGTAAAAGAACTGTTGCTTTATGATGAATTGACTCTTACCGAAATTGCATATCGGTTACGTTATAGCAGTGTAGCTCATCTATCCAATCAATTCAAAAAGCTTACCGGACTCACTCCCACCTACTTTAAAAAGCTGAGGAGAAAAAATAGCTCGAAGCTCTGCGATAATGGAACTCCATGATGACAATAGATTTTTCTTGTTGATAATCAAAAGTGTAATCAATGAGATGGTTCAATTCGCCGATGAAGTGCCGAATAATTACTCCGATTATATCAGTGAACAAGTAGGTACGGCTACACATACCTATACAATTAACACCCGATTGCTTTATAATGAATAAACCCTCACGGCTTCTACGTTTTAATGCTTTATTTTTTCAGTTTTTTTAATGCAGTTAAATACGAAAAAAATTTTCTCAACATTAGAATGAGTCATTTTTATGTTTTTATAATACCGTTTTTTTGTACTATTAATCACTCGTAATAATATGATCATTAGAGTACAATTTAACCAGAAAAAATACAGGGAAGTTAAAATTGTGACTTAGTGACATGGTTGATTGCACATCTTATGCATAAGTAAGTAATCCATTTCTAAAGGAATTTAATAAGACCAAAAGTAAAATAATGAAGCTATATATTAAGTATATGGTGAGTTTACGGTGTAAAATGCTTGTTAGTGATGAAATAAAAAAACTAGGGGTAAGTAGTGCATCAGTGGAGTTGGGGGTGGTTGAATTCCAAGAAGATCTTTCCGAAAAGCAGTTAGAAAAATTTCGGGAAAATTTAAAAAAAGCCGGTCTTGAACTGCTTAATGATGAAAAGAAAATTTTGGTTGAAAATATTAAAAAAGTGATTATTGAAATGATTGACAATCATGATGAAATTTTGACCGTCAATGACTCTGACTTTATCAGCAAAAAGCTAAAATACGACTATGCTAATCTTTCCAATGCATTTACAGAGGTAACCGGCATTACCATTCAGCAATATATAATTATGCAAAAGATAGAGAAGGTGAAAGAACTGTTGTTATATGATGATTTAACTTTAACCGAAATCGCCTATCAATTACAATACAGCAGTGTTGCACACCTATCTAATCAATTCAAAAGAGTAACAGGTCTAACAGCCACCTATTTTAAAGAGATGAAGCTTAAATAATCAGCTCTTTTGTGATCTGTGATATTTACAAATCTTATACCTCACTTTGCAACGTATTTACTATAGAATGACCCCATTTTTGGGTTACGAACTATAGAACCCCATCTGAGCATAAAGTTTAGGGAGAAACATACAAACATGAAGCTATATATTAAATATATGGTGAGTCTACGGTGCAAAATGCTGGTAAAAGAGGAGCTAAATAAACTCGGTATAAAACCTGAGTATGTTGAACTTGGAGTGGCAGAAATACGAGATGACATCACAGAGGAGCAGCTGGAAATTTTTAGTGAGAATCTTAAAAAAGCCGGACTGGAACTACTTGATGACAAGAAGAATATTCTGGTTGAAAAAATAAAAAGTGTAATCATTGAGATGGTTCACTACTCCGATGAAATGCCAAAAATAAATTACTCCGATTACATCAGTGAAAAAGTGGGATACGACTACACCTATTTATCCAATACATTTTCGGAAGTGAAAGGAATTACAATCCAGCAATATATTATTATGCACAAAATTGAGAAGGTAAAAGAGTTGCTTCTCTATGATGAGTTAACTCTCACAGAAATTGCACATCAACTGCACTATAGTAGTGTGGCACATCTATCCAATCAATTCAAAAAAGTTACCGGCTTAACACCCACTTATTTTAAGGAGTTTAAACAGAATAGAAAGCGAAGCCTTGAAGATCTGTGATATTTATAAATCTTAAAACCCTTGTTATAATGGATTTACTTTTCAATGCCACCATATTTCAGTTGAGATAAGAATTAATCTGCACGGTGCGTGAGTAATATACCATCAATGATGGAGAAGCTGTTGTTTTAGGTGTTGGTTTGATGATATACAAATTCAATCTGTAGCAGGGCTTTAGTTCATTTTAATTTTTAAATAAAAAAACAAAACATCATGGGAAGTTTACTTTATATCATCGCAGTCATCTTAGTAATAGCTTGGTTAATCGGATTTGTTGGATATAGCGCAGGAGGTATCATCCACATTCTTTTAGTAATTGCCGTTATTGCCGTTCTCCTTCAAGTAATACAAGGAAGAAGGGCAGTTTAGCTTTTTATGTTCTTCTAAAGTATTTAATAAGACAAATTTTTTAGCTGAATATATCATCTACAGATTTTTAAAAATCCATAAGTATTAACGTAATAACCTATTAAAATCTACAGATTATGAAAAACACTAACATGATTATAACTGCTTTAAGCGCTACCGCGACGGGTGTTCTTATTGGTCTGCTTTTTGCACCAAATAAAGGCTCGGCTACAAGGGAAAAAATAACAAAGAAAAGTCAGGAGTACTCCGATTATATTGTGGATAGGGTTGACGAATTTGTGGACTCTGTATCCCGTCCTTTAGAAGATTTGGGAGAAGATGCCGAACGGTTAGCCGATAAAGCTAAATCAAAAGCCAAAAAAGCAACCGCTGATGCAAACTCTAAAATGAGCTAAGCTTTAGATTGGAAAACTTTTTGAAAGCATGTCAGATTACATCTGATGTGCTTTTTTTAATTAATGAACGCCAAAATAGCGTTTATACCAATCTGCAAAATATTGGAGACCTTCATCGAGGCCAACTGTAGGCTTATAGTTTATGTAGTTGTAAAGACTTGATACATCAGCCCAGGTTTTTTTTACATCCCCGGGTTGCATTGGCAGCATATTTTTCTCTGCTTTTTTACCCAGATGGCCCTCCAATATCTCAATAAATTTCATCAAATTTACAGGAGAACCATTGCCAATATTAAATAGCTGGAAGGGGATGTGTGATGGCATTTCTGTATCCGTTGAGAGATCACCACTGCTATTCAATTCATCAGGATCGGGTGGCATCGGTATAAGCCTGAGAATACTTTCTGTTATGTCATCTATGTAGGTGAAATCCCGCGACATTTCTCCGTTGTTGTACACATCAATGGGTTTTCCTTCCCTAATAAGATTTGCAAACTTAAAATAAGCCATATCCGGCCGGCCATATGGACCATAAACTGTAAAGAACCTTAAACCTGTAGAGGGAGTATTATATAAATGGGAATAGGTATGAGCCATTAATTCGTTGGCTTTTTTTGTTGCAGCGTAAAGACTTGCAGGGGAATCTGTTCGATCGGAAATTTCGAAAGGTATCTTTTTATTGAGTCCGTAAACAGAACTCGAGGAAGCGTAGATCAGGTGTTTTATGGGGAAGTGCCTGCAGCCTTCAAGTATGTTTAAAAAACCTTCTAGATTTGAAGAAATATATGAATGCGGATGAACGATACTATACCTTATCCCGGCTTGTGCAGCCATGTTAATAACTACATCAAACCCCTCTTCCTCGAATATAGAAGTAATAGTATTTTTATCGCAAAGGTCGCACTTTATAAAAGTAAAGTTATCGAACTTTCTACTCTTGTTTAAACCAGAAAGCGATGCCTCGCCATTTTTGTTGATCCCTAACTGATCTAAACGGGCATATTTGAGGTTCAAATTATAGTACTCATTTAGATTATCGATCCCAATGATATCAACATTTCTATCAATTAGTTTTTTTGTGATGTGATATCCTATAAAACCGGCCACTCCGGTAATTAAAATTTTCAATGGATTATGGTCGGTTGTAAGGTTGTAAAGTTGAGGTTCAATATCTTCTGACATTTGCTATGCTGATTTTTGAGTGTCTTTATTGCTCGCCTTAAGCAGCATTACATTAAGTGCGAAGAGAGGCAGTTTGAGCATTCGTCGCCATCTAACCGGTTCCAGACATAAGCGATAAAACCATTCAAGACCGGTTTTTCGAAAAACCACCGGCGCCCGCTTTACATTTCCGGCTATAAAATCGAAGCTGCCGCCAATCCCGATGATCAGTTTACAGTTGGTGAGTTTTTCAAGGTTTTCGTGGATCCATTTCTCCTGTGATGGCGCTCCTAAAGCCACAAAAACTACCGAGGATGTTTTTAATAACTCTTGTGTGTCATCAGGAAGTTCTTCTAATGATAGTTCGGGTCGAGGAGGGGAATAAACACCGGAGACGGTTAAATCTGGTATTTTATTGCACAGAACATCCGCCGCTTTCTGTGCAATTCCGGGAGCTGCGCCATAAAAAAATGCGGGTTGATCATATTTTGCACAGTATGTGCAGATTTTTTCGAAAGAATCCGATCCGGTAATGCGGTCAATTTGCTTGTTATATAAAAAGTTAACGGCCCAGCTGATTCCAACGCCATCTGCTGTGTTAATGGATGACTTTTGTAAGACTTCTTTAAATTTATTATCAGTAATGGACTGAATGGCAATTTCAGGATTAACAGTAACTACAAAAAGTGGTGGTGATGCTTCATCATTATCCTTTAACCTCTCCTGAACCAGCAGGTAAAATTCCTCTTTTGAATAGGTTGATATATCTACACCCAACACCTGGTAGGTGTTGGATTTCTCGATTGTTAACATTTAATTTCCTCTCTTGAATTCGGCTAAAGACGGACAACTTTTATCCCGTACATTTTCATAAGAGCAACTAATATGCCAACTGTTAGTAAGATTAGAGAATGGTCTTAAATAGCCATGAGGGAGAATATGGTACCGGTCAAAAAAATGTATGTAGTAACGTTTTTACACGCTTATATGAATGCCTTAAGAGTAAGAGTGTAACTTTTAAGAAGTCTCCAATCCATTCATTTTCGAGGTATTTTTTTCAGCGGAAACATCACAAATAAATTGAGCGGGAGCCCCTCCCCAGATTGTGTATGCCGGAATGTCTTTTGTAACCACTGATCCTGCTGCAATAACAGCTCCCCGACCAATCGTGACCCCTTTTAAGATGATTGCCCTGCAACCTATCCAAACATTATCATCAATATAGACCGATTTATTAATGATTGGATTTGAATTAATTGGATGAAGGTCGGTATCCATAATGATGACATCCCAGGCAATTTTACAGTTTTTACCAATGAGGATCTCCTTTTCGCAAACCACAAGTGTATTTCTATTTAGATAAGTGCCATTTCCTATCTGAAGAACTCCTTTTTTCCCAATTTCTAACCTCACTCCGGAGTAAAATTGACAGTGGTTTGTTATTAACATCCCTCCTTTATGGATTACTTTTGGATAGGGTCTGCCATCAGAAAAGACAAGAACTCCTTTTTTATCAAACTTTCTGGAAAACAGGAATCCTGCTATATAATCTTTAAGCGGGTATTTTCGTATACGCGCAATCATTCGCTGAAATGTCATTTATTTTATCTCTTGTGGTTTGATTGTTCTCTTTATTAAGACAAAGTCTTCATCAGTCATCAGAGCAAAAAAGATGCCCGATTTTTTTAGTGGGGTAAATTCAAGAATTTTTCCTTGTAAAGGTGCATTGCTTGCAAGTTTGATCTAAACTCAGATAAGTCTCTCACCGGGTGCTAAAAAAGAATCAGCATCTATATGATTTCCATCAACCCAACACCGGTTTACCAAGATCCAAAAATCGGCTGTAGCAATCGCTGTTTTACCGTTAATAGGTTTCCCAATTGTGCCTGGTGGTTCATCGCAGGGAATATCGCTGATATCAGTTTTTAGTATTGAAAGCTCAGAATCGTTCTTGTGGGTCTTAGGATACCCCCATGGAGATTTGAAAGGGGAATAGTTGCAAGCCCTTACAAAAGCATCAATTTTTTCGGCGGGATGATCCCATTGAATTTTTCCCTGATTTGGAATTGTATTGCCGGAGTAATAAGTGCGAAGTGTTAGATCCTGTTTGATTTGCGTTATGGATTCCGGGAAATCTTGTACAGTATTTATTAGCTTATTAATAAGTGGTAATCCATGCTTTACACATTTTGCACTTAAACTCAGCCCGGTTTCAGAGTTGGTGATTGGAAACCTGGCCTCATAAACGATATCACCGGTGTCGATGGATTTGGTTATTTGATGTAGCGTAACCCCATGCTCTTTTTCCTGATTATAGATTGCCCAACTCGGAGCGTTAAGTCCCGCATATTTCGGCAGCGGGCCGGGGTGCAAATTATAGGCTCCAAAATTTACTGCATCAATTACTTCCGGACAGATCACATAAAGCGAATGCACATTAAGTAGTATATCAATGCTGTTCTTGAGTATCCATCCGGCAAAAGATGGCTGTTTTACTAAATTAGCTGGCTGAACATTATATCCATTTTTTTGAGCTATAGATGCTACACTGGTTCCTTTTTTTAATTCATCAGCCAAAACTCCCTTCAGTTTATGATCACTATTAGCCAAAAGCCGAAGTGTTTGAATGCCTGCGGATTCTTCCGCGATTAAAAGAATATTCATTTGGAAGAAATTATAATCTCAACTCTGTCTTGATAGTAAGTAAGTAACAAAATTTTGATGAAATTTCAGTGGGTTTATTATACACGATCGTAAAAAATCAGTTGTGTATAAATGTTCACAATTAACAAATTGCTTTAAAATTTTTACGATAAATAGCACTTTAATAGCTATTTGAAAGACTTTATTGTGGCATGGAAAGTTTGGCACATCTATTGTATTGTGAGTTAGTAACAATCAGAGAAGAGTGTTAGAAGTAGTTGCTTTTTCAACTTAAACGCCTCAAATCAAATACAAATCAAGTGAAGATGAATGTCGATTTATATACAACTATTCCGGGATCAATAATTCAAGAGAGATTTCAATTTTTACAAGAGTTAAAAAGGATTTGTACCCAAAGTGAACGCTATGGATGCAAAGGAATTCTTGTTTACAGTGATAACAGCCTTGCGGATCCATGGGTAATTTCGACGGTGATATTAGATCAAACGCGGAAATTAATTCCCATGATTGCCCTGCAGCCGGCTTACATGCATCCTTATACAGTGGCAAAAAAAATATCAACTATCGCCTTAATTTATGGGCGTCGAATAGCTTTAAACCTTGTTGCAGGAGGATATACTAACGATTTAAAAGCCCTGAATGATCCCTCCAAGCACGATGAGCGATACGAACGGCTGACAGAATACACAGAAATTATTCAGCAGTTGTTAACCTCAAAAGTAGGTGTTACATACGAGGGAAAACACTATCAAATAAAGAACTTAAAGTTAAAGCCGGAAATGCCCGAAAATCTGCAACCACTTTACTATTTATCGGGATCATCAAGTGCGGCAAAGGAAACATCAGCCCGTCTTGGAGTTCCGGGAATCCAATACCCGGAGCCGGTAGATACTTATTCTCAAGTAAATGGAGAATCAGAAATAGAGGGAATTAGAATAGGAATTTTAGCTCGCCACTCACACGAAAAAGCCTGGAATGATGCGCGTAAACGCTTTCCTGAAACAAGAAATGGAAAAATGATGCATCAGCTTGCGAAAAATGCTTCCGACTCTCATTGGCACGAAAAACTATCTAATCATGATGGGGATTCTAAACAAGAGGAATCGGTCTATTGGCTGGGCCCATTTAAGCATTATCACACTTTTTGTCCCTATTTGGTTGGAGACTATCAAGAAGTAGCGAAAGAACTTTTAGAATATTTAAAGGCTGGTTGCAGCACATGTATTATTGATACACCCGTATCAGAATTAGAGTTACACAGCACAGTTCAAGTATTTAAACGTGCATATGCAAAATTAGAAAAACAAGAACAGTTATGATGATTTACGATTGGTCAAGAGAACAGGTAGAGAATAATGGTTCCAAAGTAGCAGTTACGCTAAATGAGGAGCACATTACATATGCGGAACTCGAATCAGAGAGTAACCGTTTAGCGGGGCAGCTCATAGAAGATGGACTTACCCCGGGCGAGCGGGTGGGACTATTTATGGAAAAGAAGCCCAAAACTCTTGTGGCGATGCTGGGTATCAGCAAAGCCGGAGGAGTATATGTACCGATGGATTACAATAGTCCACCGGAAAGAGTATTAAAGGTTATAAAATCTTCAGCCCCATCTCTGATTTTTGTGGATGATAGTACCATACATCATTTTCAGGATCTATTACATGTAGACGGTGATGTAAGCTTGACCCCTTGGGTGTGGTGGTCTGAAAGCGACATAAAGTATGCGGATGATACACCGCCAACATTTAGTTATACCGATGTTCACGACCAGCCGAATATACCTCATAAGGTTGTTCGTAATCCTGATACCGCAGCACATATTTTGTTTACATCAGGGTCAACAGGGGAACCGAAGGGAGTGGTGATTACTCATAAAAATATTCATTCGTTTATTAGCTGGGCAGTTCCATTTTTTGATATGAAGGCCGGTGAACATGTTTCATGTCATTCACCACTTCATTTTGATCTCTCTACCTTCGATATTTATGGCGCATTTGCTGCGGGTTGCAGACTGTTTTTGGTTCCTTCTAACATAAGTTTGGACCCGAAAAAACTGGCTGATTTTATCCTTCATAATAAGTTGGATCAATGGTTTTCTGTACCATCAGCGCTAAGCTACTTATCAAAGTTTAAAGCCATTCCGCAAGGAGGTTTTCCTCATTTGAAAAGGCTTATTTGGTGTGGGGAAGTTTTTCCTTTACCGGCTTTAACTTATTGGATGAAAAATCTTGAGTCAGTAGAGTTCACAAACCTTTATGGCCCTACAGAAGCGACTATTGCGAGTAGTTATTTTACTGTAGATGAAATTCCGGATGAGCACACAAAAATACCAATAGGAACTCCCTGCGAAGGTGAAGACCTATTGGTATTGGATGATGACCTGAAAGAAGTTGAGGATGGAGAAATTGCCGATTTATACATTGCAGGGGAAGGGTTAAGTCCCGGTTATTGGCAAGATAATATCAAAACAGATTCTGTATTTATCCGTTACAAAAATTCCGATGGAGAGAAGGAGAGGATTTATAAAACCGGCGACTTGGCATCTGTTAAAAATGGGCTTTTTTATTTTCATGGCCGATCAGACTATCAAATTAAAAGCAGGGGGTATCGTATAGAGTTGGGAGAAATTGAAGTTGCTTTGGGGGAGAACGATATGTTGCGTGAATATGCTGTTGTACCGATCAAAAAAAATGGATTTGAAGGTACTGCAATAGGATGTGCATACGTGGGCAAAGAGTTAAAAAATGGTGCGCTTGCCCCATTAATAAAAGAGAAACTACGAGGTCTGGTGCCGGCATATATGATGCCCCATTTTTGGCAGGAATACGAACTGCTTCCAAGAAATGGAAATGGTAAAATTGACCGTAAAAAACTGGCGGAAAATTTTGAGGGGAATTTCGTACAAATTACTAATATCAATAATCAAGAGATGAGTTATGAACGCAACGATAAACATTCATAGTAACGTTTTAGCCATTGTGCGTGAATCACTAACAGTGGAAAACATCGATATAGAACAGGATCTTATAGAGTCGGGTTTACTTGATTCTTTGGCACTTGTGCAATTAATGATGGCCTTAGAGGACGGGTTTAATATTACAATATCGCCCGAAGAACTGGATATAGAAGATTACAGGTCTATAAAGACGATGTCCCGAATGATTGCTCGGATATCATTTGAGAAAACGTTGCGGAATTACGCATAAAAGCGATTTATTACACTTCTACGAAATTAAAGGGGGAACATTTAAAACTGATAAATGGAGATTAAAGAAACTGTAATTAGTAAATGTTTAGATAAAACTTCAAAAAATTTAAAATCATCCGGTATAAAGCATCGGATAATAAAAACGAAAGAAGGGTTTGATGAATTAGAGGCTGACTGGAATTTGCTTAGTGAGAAAATTAAACCGCATATATTTCAAACATTTGATTGGAATCGCACCTGGTGGGATCATTTTGGTTCGCATGGAGAACTACAGATATTTGTTTTATACCAAGGTGAAACAGCTGTAGGTATAGCACCACTATTTCGAGATCGATATACTGCATGGGGTATAAAACCCTATGTTTTTCTTCGAATGATTGGATCAAGAGTTAGCAAAACTGATGAGGGGGTATTGCTTGGTGAAATTGCATATTCAGATTATTTGCAGTTTTTGATCCACGATGATTTTATCACGCCATTTTATAAACACCTTCAATTTTTTTTACAATATGAAGTTGATTTTGATGAGCTGATTCTTGAGGAAGTACCCGAAAAAAGTACAACATTAATCATTTTTGATGATGACTTTACATTTTCGAGCTATGAACTAAATATTGAAAATGCCTCTCGGTCTCACCAAGTCCTTCCGGAAAATAAATGGAAGAATTATCTGATGAAATTAACTGTAAAAGAAAGAAGCAATGTAAGACGGGCGCTAAAAACGGTTAAAAAGGGGGATAAACAACTGTTTCGTATCGAAAAACGTAATTGTGAAAGTACTTTTAAACCATCCTTAAAGAGGTTTATAGAGCTGCATCAACAACAATGGAATGAACGGGGCTTTCCCGGCACCTTTGCTGAAACATCGATGAATAAGTTCTTTATTGAAATATCAGAAAAGCTGCATGCAAAGGGATATCTGCTGATATATGCATTATTTCCGAAAGGAGAGCAAAATATTGAGCACTGCCTGGCTATAGATATTGTAGTTGCCTACAATCAGAACTTGTATGGACAACACATGGCGCTAAATATGTCTTCGCCCCACTTTAAAAAGGCTCCCGGAAAAGCACTTTTGTTAGCAACTGTAATGGAGTCTGTTAAATCAGAAATGACATACGACTTTTTGCGCGGCAGTGAAAGTTATAAACAGCGTTTAGCAACCCATGTGCAACAAAATAAATTGATACGTTTTTTTGATTCATCAGGTCGCAAATGGATGCATAAAGGGATCATAACTTCAATCCAGCAAATCAGAAAAACTGTAACGGTTGAACGTACTCGAATGCAGGTAGTAATGAGTCAAAATAAATCCGACCCTGCAATAATCCGTTATGTTAATTTTTTATACACACGAATAAGTAAGCAATTTTAATAATGAAATAGATGGAGCTATGGATAAATATCCGAAATTAAGAAAGACCGATATGAAGCTTCAGCATTTCAACCAGGATAATAGTTCTAAGAAAAGAGTGATAACCCCGCTTGAAGTAAAAGATTTTGATGAAGTAGTTGCATTATCGCAAAAGTACTTTCCAAGGAGTTCTGAGGTATCCACCAGATATCTTAAAAATACATTACAAGGGCTTTATTTTAGAAAGAATGAAAACCCTATCGAAATCAGATCATTGGTAAGTCGGTCTAAGGAAGGGAGAGTTGATGGATTTTTAGGTGTAACAACCAATTCATTTTTTTATAAAGGGGATAAAATCAGTGTTGCCAACTGCCACCATTTAATGGCTACTGAAGAAGCACGGTCTAATATTGTTCCAATGAAATTGCTTCAAAAATTTATATCAGGCCCGCAGGTACTTTCCTTTTCTGATGGGTCTGTAGAAACCATGCGCCTTTTTTGGGAACGTTTTGGAGGAGAGCCGGTAATTAGTGAAAGTATTTATTATAAAGTTCCTTTAAGACCCGCATCTTTTGCGCTACGGCCACTCCTAAAAAACCTGCATAAATCTCTTAATAAAATTGCA
>JBGTFX010000237.1:0-8104 GCA_041747055.1 Balneolaceae bacterium | reverse complement strand
CATAGAAGTGCCATTTACGCCTGGCAGAACCGATGCCACCGCTGAACAAACCGATGCCGAATCATTCGACTGGTTAAAGCCAGAAGCCGATGGTTTCCGTAATTATCGTCGTGCTAAATTTACCGTAGCCGATGAGGAAATGCTAATTGACAAAGCGCAGTTACTTACCTTAAGCGCACCCGAAATGACTGTATTAGTGGGTGGATTAAGAGTATTAGGCGCTAACTATAACGGTTCAAAACACGGTGTGTTCACCAAACGTCCAGGAACATTAACCAACGATTTCTTTGTAAATCTGGTTGATATGGGTGTAGCTTGGGCACCATCGCACAAAGAAGTAGATGTATTTGATGCACACGACCGTAAAACCGGCGAAGTAAGATGGACAGGAACCAGAGTAGATTTAATTTTCGGTTCTAACTCTCAACTACGCGCCATTGCTGAGGTTTATGCACAAGACGATGCCAAAGAAAAATTTGTAAAAGATTTTATAAAGGCATGGGATAAAGTGATGAATTTAGACCGATTTGATTTGGCTTAATTCACATGATGGTTAATAGCATTAAAGCAATCTGGAAACGGGTTGTTTTTTTTGTTTTGTGCTAACGAAATCAATAATTGACTTTACTGTTGCTCCAACCGCTCAACACGTTGCAGTAATAACCGATACTGTTCTTGTAGTTGCGTAATTTCTTCTTTTTGGGTTTCGATAATTTGTTGTTGTTCTTGTACCGCTTTAACTAAGGGCACTACAAAACTTGCATAACGCAGTCCGTAATAATCACTATTGCTTTGTGGAACATCAACCCCGCTAAACACAAACCCAACTTCTCGGGCTGCCTGTTCTACTTCTTGAGCAATGAAGCCAGTTTCTGGCGTGTTTTCCCTTATTCGCTCCGCATTCCTGTCTCTTGATTCTTCGGGCGTACCCAAAAATCTAGCCATATTTTCCATATCCAATTGGTAGGTTGCTGGTCTTAATTTTTTAATAAATGCCAACCCGGGAGCATCATATTGTATGTTTTTTTTAAATCGTCTGTCCGATAAATTAGTAAATCCTACTGTGCCTCCAATGCTGGTGACAGTATTATTACCCACTCTAATTTGATTGCTTGCCGTTATTACTGTGTTGGCACCAAGAGCGGTAGAGTTGGTAAAATTTCCTGTTGAATAGGCAAAATAACCAAGAGCCGTGTTATTTGACCCTGAGGTAAGGGCTCCAGTACTGCCCATAGCCCGTCTGCCTACTGCAGTATTATTATTGCCGGTTTCATTAAAACTCAAAGCATCAACACCCAATGCAGTATTATTGTCTCCAGTAGTATTCGCATTTAAGGAAACAGAACCAACAGCCACATTACGCGAACCATTAGTGAAATTTTGTAAAGAAGCTGAACCAACGGCAGTATTAAAAATCCCTGTACCGGCTGCACTAAGTGCATCAACACCAAAGGAAGTATTATTTACACCCAACCGCCCTGCACGAATATTATTTCTTCTAAAAATAACATCCACAGCATTGGTGGTTCCTATAAAATTTGTAGTAGCATTTAAACCGGTATTTCCTAAGGTGGACCAGCCATTAAGTGACGGCGCACTGAGCGTTTGCCATGAGGCGGTGCCGTTGGCATCACTGGTTAAAACACTGCCTAAAGCTTGGTTTCCATCAACCATTCTAATATTCCCTACTACATGTAATCTTTCTTGTGGATTCAAAATTCCAATCCCTATTTGTCCAGTGTCTCGTATTACCAAGTGACTACTAGTTGCTGCACCACTTAGCAATAAAGAAGTACCCTCAGAATCAGCTATACTTGCAACCCTTCCAGCAGCACTATAACCAGCAAAAGGACCTGAGTTTGTGTAATTCCAAAATCGAAGAGAACCAACTTCACCTGAATCAAAAACCAATGGAGTACTCATGGTACCTTGTGATCGAATAATATTTATGGCCGGGATATCATTGCCTGATGCCCTAAGGGTGATATCATTATCATTGTCATTTGTCCCTACAATTACTTTGCTAAAATTAGCCCAAGCATCGCCTGTGGGCACAGAGTTTCCAAAAATAGTCTTTCCAGCACTTGTTACAACTGCTTGTTGGGTATTATTGGTGCGAATAGAAAAATCATTCAAATCTGTTGTGCCGATGAAATTTGTAGCTGCATTTGTCGCAGTGTTTCCTATCGTTGACCAAACGATATTTGATTGTAAATATTCTTTTATAACCACAGTTTTGCCATCACCAGCATCAATCATGGCATTATCCATAGAAGGCAAACGGGTTAAGCCATTTTTTAAAACAATCATGGCATCGCTGCGTTCGGTATCATCAACTGTACCATTATTATTAGTATCAATGGCGTTCCCTATTACAAACAACCGATCTGTTGCATTAGCTGTTCTAAACTGAGTGGCTCCATTTGCTGAGATTGTGTAGTTAGTGGCACCAATACCGATGACGGTTTCAGCATAGCTACTTGCTGTATTTTGTATTCCATAAGAAGTTGATGCAAAACCAGAGGCGGTTGTGGAATTACCAAAGGCAGTTGAAATAATACCTGAGGCGGTTGTAGTACCTCCAAAAGCAGTTGACAAATTTGCTGAGGCAGTATTGCCTAAGCCAAAAGCAGTTGAACCAAACGCTGAGGCAGTTGTGCCTAGACCAAATGCAGTAGATGAGGAACCGGAGGCCCTTGAGTTGTCACCAAAAGCAAATGAGCCAGCACCTGAGGCCGTTGTGTTTAGACCAAAAGCAGTTGAATAATCCCCAATATTTACATTATTCCATTGAGTTCCAAAGATAATCCCTCCGGCCCTAAAAGCCGCTTTTCCAGGATTCCAAACCATGCGTACGCCTTCACCACTTGGTGATAGAGCACCTGTTCCTAATGTTCCCGTACTCACCAACCCATCCGTCCCAGCAATAGTAACCGCACCTGCGTCAGCAATAATAGTGTTTCCCGCGCCAGCGCCGCCAAAGTTATAGGCTTGGTCAAGGGTACCACCATCACTTCCTTTGACAGGAACCCATGTATTGCTAACAGCCTCCCAGTAATAAAACCCCGGCGCATTGCTTCCCACCGTAGTGGTTAAAAAAACCATCATCCCATTTTGGTCTACTCCTGGATTGACACCTGGAAAGTTGTCGATTTTCGGGATTAAAAGGCCGTCGGTATTAGTCGGGTTAGCCTGACTACTGGAGCGGATATCCAATTGTGCATGGGGCTCAGTCGTATTAACTCCAACTTGAGAGTAACTCCAAAAGGAAAAACCTAGAAATGTATATAAAATAATCTTTTTCATAATTACTATTTTTAGCGGACGGTTGCATGATAGCATAATGGGCTAGTAAAGTTGGGAAGATTGACTACTAAATCCTATACCTGAAATTTTGTATTTTTAATCAAAATATCTACCTGAATTCAGGTATAGAATATTAAATAATGCTTGTTATTTTCAATCAATGAATTTCTATAGTTTCATAAATCGCTTCATATGAGATAAATCTTCATTAACTGTGCGCAGCAAATAAATTCCTTGTTTTAGCCCTGATACGTTGATGGTATTAAAGCCATTAATTAACTGGCCAGAGCTTACGCGTTGCCCTAAGAGGTTGTATATTTCAAAGTCCATAACACCGATATCATTCTGGAGTATGAGCTGTTCCTCCACTGGATTTTTGATGAGTTGCAAACTTGCTGTTTGGTTTTCGGCAATACTTAGCTCTGTAAGTTCAAAGGCATTTGATAGGTGTTGGCAACCCAGCAAATCTGTCATTTGCACCGTGTAGGTGCCGTTAGCAGTAGGCGTGTAAACAGACTCTGTAGCGTCAGGAATAATCTCGCCATCTAGAAACCATTGAAAGTCTGGACCACTGCCGGTTGTGGTAAGGGTACTTCCCGTCTCTTCAATACTGGGTAAATCGATTGGGTTAGTGCTAAGGCGTAATTGTGATTGATACATCATCGCCCCACTTCCATAGGCTTGAGCGAGCCAGCGGTCTTCATCAACCTGGATCAGCCCGGTGATGCCTGTGTTAAGCGCAGGAAGCGTTGTCTGGCTGCCAGGAATTACAGCTCCATCACCATCCAATCGAATAAAAAAGCTACGCACTACTCCACCTCCATCATTACTAATGTAGGAAGCGATAATTCCTCCAACTGCATCTATATCTAGGGTTCTTGATTCAATGCCAAAGAACGTTGGCGCGGTGTTTGGCACGATGGCGGTACCGTTGTCACCAAAAGTAGTATCTAAAGTACCATCAATAAGGTAGCGCGCGAAAACCATGGTTTTAGCCCCACCTGATATATTATCACTTGTAGCAATCACCAAGCGTCCTTCTGAATCCATGATACTATGTATCCCTCTGGAACCGATATTGCGCAATATTGTAGGATGCTGCATCCGTCCGTTTGTTCCAAACGAGGTAAGAATATTTCCATCTAAGTCAAAAGCATAAATCACAGCGCGATAGCTACTGCCGCCATCAGGACTTTCAGCCCTTGTTAGAAAATAGGTGTTATTTAATAGATGGACTTGCTCCCATTGTGCAAAAGAATAACCCATGTTAGGATGGGTATGCATACGAATGCCTCCAGAACCAAATGTTTCATCTGGTGTTCCATCTGGTAAGGCACGCATCAGCCCCACACCCAAATTGCCACCGTTTATATTTGGAAATCGCCCGATAGCCCCAAGAAGTATATCGCCGGCAATTTTGATTATGTTACCAAAATTCCCGCTAGATAGGCCACCAGGTTGTATTAATATTTCCCCATTGTTGCCATAGCTAGAATCAATAGATCCGTCAGGCATAAGACGGAACAATGTTGGACGCCATGTGCTTACCGCTCCGCCGCTATTTGAAGCCCCAGATACCAGTATCTTGCCATCGGGCAACACTTGAGCCGCCGTTGATAATAAGCGTCGTCCGCTTGGAGAGCTAATAATGCTCAAACCATTAGTCCCAAAAGCGCTGTCTGGTACGCCACAAATATCATATTTCATAAGGGTTGCACGAGTGTCAAAACTCCCAGCAAGTACCTTATGGCCGACACCGAGATAATACCCGTCGCTCATTTCAACAATGCCCCAGGTTGCCTGAGAGCTTAGGGAATTAGCATTAGGCGATTCTAAAACACCTCCATTGGCAAAACCAGGAACGAGAGTAGTTGGTTGGGCTTGCGAGATTTGCATCGTTGCTAGCATGATGTAGATGATCACAGTAGCTTTGTTTAATGTAGTTTTCATATTCATAATATTTATTTAATTGTTTTTTTAATTATTTTTTACAGTTCAATCTGTACCTAAAGAATTGATTATAATGATTAAAGTCGCTAGTAAAGTTGACACTAGTACCCGCAAAATCCTATACCTGATTTTTTGTATTTTTAAGTTGAATAACTACCTGAATTCAGGTATTGGATATGTAAAATGACTGTTTTACCTTTCTAAGGTTGTTTCGTAAGCATGCAACACTGACTTAGATAAACGCAAAAATGATATGGTAACGAATTGGTTTTCGGTTGTGCTTGTGCTTTTTATGGGATTGTGCTCTGCATTGCTATCAGCCCAAAATACAGTTCAGCAAGCGCTTTCAAAATCTATAGACTCTACAACCATTCTTATCGAAAATAGGTTAACAGATGCAGTGGTGCTTCCAGTAATTCAAGCAATTAGAGAAAAAGCCCAGACTCATCAGCTTATATATGAATACGCCTCTACTTACTTGATTGAGTCCAACCATCATTTTTTAAATAGCCACTGGGATGCGGCTATTAATGCTTCTCAAAAGGCTTTTGAAATCGGTGAATCTATGGACGATGGCATCCAAAAAACCGAAATCCTGGTCAAAGCCCTAAATAGCATTGGGTATGTATACAGCTTTCAGGGCGATTTTGCTGAAGGACTTTCTATAAGGCTTAGAGCTTTAGAAATCGCTGATGCTCGGACCAGTAGTAATTTAGATATGGGCAATTTGCTGTCTTGGATAGCCGATGATTACCGCCATTTATACCAATACGACAAAGCCATTGAATATCTAAACAAAACAGAACCCTACTTACAGTATATGACGAACGAGTCGGTTGTGGACTATTATTATATTTACTGTCAATCGCTTGCTGCTTTGGGGAATTATAGTGAGGCAAAAACACAATTGGCCAATCTGGATACTTTTATTGCTAATAATAGCACTTTAACAGAGTACGACAGAAATATAGGTTACCTACAATCAACGAAACTGCACGGAGAGTTTGCCATGAATGATAAAGATTATAATCTGGCCATCGAGCAATATAACAAATACTTACACCATTCCGAAATATTAAAAAGCGATGTGCACATTGCCATTGCATTTAACAAAATAGCCCGTGCGTATCAATTGTTGGACAATAACGAACAAGCGCTAAAACATTTCAAATTATCCTATGAGGCCTGCTTAAAGGACGGCTCATTAGATTATGCTTATAAAAACGCCAATGCCATCGCGTATCTATATGCTGAAAACAAGGATTTTGTGAATGCTTTTAGCTATAGTCAAAGTGCATTTCAATTAAAAGACAGCCTCAATGCGACTGAAAGAGTTAAAGAACTAAATTTTTTAGAGGCGAAATTTCAAGCTGGTAAAAAGGAGAAAGAGATTGCTGAACTAAAATTAACCAATACTGAACAAGAACTGAAAGCGGTTAGACATAACCGAGTGTTAATTATTGGTGCTATTGTGGCCTCTGCTTTAATTATCTTACTGGGATTGGCATACCATAATAGCCGTCAGAAAAGAATAATTGTTGAAAAAGAAAAACGAGCTGTAGAACAGCAGCAACAAGTGTTATCGCTACAGGCCATGGTCAACGGACAAGAGACTGAACGTACCCGAATAGCTAAGGATCTCCACGACAGCTTGGGAGGTGCGTTTTCCACTATTAAAATGCATTTAAGCTCATTGGAGCACGACCTGAAAAAGGAACAAAACATAGATTTGTTACAAAAATGCATCCAAATTGTTGGTAATGCCGCTACTGAAGTGCGCAGGATTGCCCATAATATGATGCCCGAAGTATTGATTAAATTAGGATTGCTGCATTCAGTGCAAGAACTAACTGACAACATCAGTAGCTCAAAACAGTTGAAAGTGAGGTTTCAACATTTTGGAATACAGGAGCGATTAACCTCGAACTTTGAAATCATGCTGTATAGAATTGTGCAAGAATTACTAAATAACATTATAAAACACTCAAACGCAACCGAAGCTATTGTTCAATTTATAAAAGAAAATAATAGATTAAGCATTACGGTAGAGGATAATGGCAATGGATTTTCTGGACAGGAAGTCACCAAAGGTATAGGTTTAGCTTCGGTAAAAGCAAGGGTACAGTACTTAAACGGAAGTCTATCTATAGATTCAGAATCGTCTGTAGGAACCACCGTTATGATGGAATTTTTACTTTCTGAGACATAGTTTTTTAAAAATTATACCTATTTTTATACTCATAACCATGCCGTTATGACAACATTATTCATTATCGACGACCATCCTTTAGTTGCCGACGGCGTAACGACTATGCTTAAATCCGAATCGAACATGCGCGTTATTGGGGTTGCCAAAACAGGGAAAGAAGCTTTGTCTTTTCTTGCAAGTAGTACACCAGATATTATTTTACTAGACATCAATTTACCAGATATAGACGGTTTAGAACTTTGTGAAAGAATAAAGGCATTAAAAATTGATAGTCGGATTTTAATTCTAACTTCCATCAACGATTTTGCTATTATATCTCAAGCACTGTCTAAAGGTGCAAATGGGTATTTGCTTAAAGACATGGAAAGAAAGGAGCTACTTGAAGCTATCGATACAGTTTTGGACCGGAAAATTTATGTGAGTAACGCTGCTAACGAAAAGTTACTGGCACAGTATCAAAATAAGGCGAAGGACAAACCTCAATCAATTGTACTCACGCGAAGAGAAAAGGAAATTCTAGGACTTTTAGATAAGGGGATGAATGGCCCACAAATTGCCGAACATCTATTTATTAGTGCTTATACAGTGGAGACCCATCGCAAAAATTTGATGCAAAAACTCAATGCAACTAATACCCAA
>JBGTFX010000236.1:0-3260 GCA_041747055.1 Balneolaceae bacterium | reverse complement strand
TTTTCTTTTCAATACGATAACACCATACCTCTTGTAATGGTCGATCCCGATCATATTGAAACAATTTTGAATAATCTTGTTGAAAATGCGATGAAGTACAGCTCGGATGTTAAATCAATTCAACTATCGGTGAAATCCCATAAAGATGCCGTATTATTGATATGTACCGACAAGGGCAACGGAATTCCCAAAAAAATGATCCGTTTTATTTTTGACAAATTTTACCGGGTTGAAAATTCACTCACTGCTAAAACTAAAGGTCACGGAATAGGACTTTCAATTGTTAAAAGCATGGTTAATTTAAACAATGGAAAAATTTCTGTACAAAGTAAACCGGGATATGGATCAACATTTACAGTAACTTTCCCTGCTTTTCTCAAAAAAGATAATTTGGGTACAAAATCAATCAACACTAATAATAAAGCATCTAAGCTCACAGAGGAACATGTCCAGTAAAAATAAAACAATACTTATTGTTGAGGATGAGCCCAGTCTGATTTTTACACTTCAAGATACCCTAGAAAGCGAAGGCTATCAGGTATATGTCGTATCGGATGGTGAAAAAGCGATAGAAAAAGTAAATGAAATTAAACCGGATCTTATGCTTCTCGATTTAATGCTTCCCGGTAAAAGCGGCTATGAGATATGCAAAGAGATTCGCCAGCTTAAATACACCTTTCCCGTCATTATGCTTACTGCTAAAGACCAGGAAGTTGATAAGGTTACAGGTTTAAATATTGGAGCCGACGATTATTTAACTAAACCATTTGGAGTAAAGGAGCTTTTAGCTAGAATTCAGGCAAGATTACGACGGGCAAGCAGCTATACCAAATCCGGCCCGCTTGAAGTACTTCTGCTTGGTGATGTAAAAATCGATTTAAAAGAATCACATGTGGCAAAACCGGACGGAACCATACACGACTTATCAACACGTGAGGTTGAAATGATTCATTACCTGGTTCAAAATGCCAATCAGCCTATATCAAGAGACGAACTACTCGAAAAAGTGTGGAGATATGAATACAGCACCAACACTCGTACAGTGGATGTTCATGTATCAAAACTTCGTGCAAAAATAGAAATGAATCCCGATGACCCACGATTTTTGGTCACTTTGCACGGTGTTGGCTATATGCTGAAAATCAGCTAATTACTAAAGTGTTTGCTTCTACAAAATCTGCAAATCCTTGAATCTGATCTTCCAACAGGTTTTGGTGCCTCTCAGACTTCAATCCTTCTTCATCAAATGTATCATTTACTTTACTGATGAACATTCTTTCGGGATAAATCAGAGCTTTTCTATACACCAATATTTGCTGTAAATGTTCAACCGGACGCAATGCGCCAAATGATCCCGCAGCTTCACCTATTAAGCTTACAGGTTTCTTTTCAATTGCTTTTGGGAAGGGTAAGTAATCGATAAATACTTTTAAGATGCCGGGAAATCCCCCGTTGTATTCAGGAACTACAAATAAAAATCCATCTGCATCCAAAAAAGCTTCATTAAAAGCTTTTACTGAATCAATTTCTTCTCCATACTTCCCTCCTGCAACATCTTGAAGAGGAAAATCTTGCAACGAAAACGTTTTAACCTCAGAAAACTTGCCAAGTAAGGACTGAGTGTACCGAGCGACTTTAAGAGCTTTAGAATTAGGCCTGTCAGTTGAAGCTAATATGTGAATTTTACTCATTACGATTTTTTTAGATTTATTTTGTTCAATATTAAACATTTCGCAGTACGTTTTCGTTCTCAGTATTAGGGGATCAAATCGCGAAAATATCTGAATCTTTTTTTACAATTACTGCTATTTGAGAATAGTTAGTTCATGATTGTTTAGAAAAGCGCTTTTAGTTATAAGTTTATTTTATTTACCTAAAAGTAATTAAAACATAAATTTAATTGACTGAAAAGCACAAGAAATTTAATTTATAATTGAAATTTAAAATTTTCTTTATATGAAAAAATATTTTTCTATGGAATAACTCGGGTTATGGTAGACACCGAGTATTAGCTCCAATAAAACCCACTCAAAATGGAAATTTTTGAGTGGGCATTTTTACAATCAAACATTATGCAAATTCTACTCTTTTTTGTCGCTCTTTATTATTTGCTGAAGTCTATTCCAAAGCTTTCCCTCTCTTCCCTGGTCACCAGGTTCAAACCACGTTTTACCTCTAAGTTTGACCGGTAAATAATCTTGCTGTGTCCAATGGTAAGGATGATCATGAGGATATTTATAATCTTCTGAAGCATTTTCCACATCCAAATACCGAGAGGCTAATTTATTTGCTGTTTTATCCCGTAGGTGAGAAGGCACTTCATCAATCCCATTCTGTTTGATATGGTTACTCACCTCAAACATGGTCTTAGTACTATTACTTTTTGGTGACAGCGATAAAAATATACAGGTGTGGGCCAAAAAGTAGAATCCTTCCGGCATCCCTGTTTTTATAAACGCTTCATGACTTGCATTTACAACAGTTAGAGCGTAAGGATCTGCCATTCCCACATCCTCAGATGCAAAAATTAATAGTCTTCGAAAAATAAAATTCGGATCCTCTCCCCCTTCCAGCATCGCATTCATCCAGTAGAGAGCTGCGTCCGTATCAGAACCACGCATAGACTTAATGAAAGCTGAAGCATAATGATAATGTTCATCTCCGGTTCGATCGTATCGTACAGAGCGTTTTTGAATGGACTCTTTTGCAATACTCAAATCAATTTTAACAGATCCATCTTCACTTTTAGGTGTAGACAGAGACGCAACTTCCAGAGCATTTAAAGCATTTCGAATATCACCCCCGGCATAGTCGGCAAGATGCATTTTTGCATCATCCGAAATCTTGATATCAATAAAACCGAGTCCACGTTCGGAGTCTTTCAATGCTCTTTCTATCATTTGAAGAACATTATCTGTTTGAAGCGGATGCAGTTCAAAAAGCTGGCATCTGGACAGTAACGGACTTACCAATGAGTAAAAAGGGTTTTCGGTAGTAGCACCTACCAACGTAATTATTCCCGATTCTAAATGTGGTAACAGTGCATCCTGTTGGGCTTTATTCCATCTGTGAATCTCATCTACAAACAAAATAGTTTTGCGGCCATTTGCTTTCTTTTGATGTTCTGCCTTAGCCACAACATTCCGCAGTTCTTTAATTCCATCTAAAACCGCATTAATAACCTCAAACCTTGCATCTATTTCTCTTGAGATTACATGAGCCAGAGTTGTTTTCCCCGAACTGGGCGGGCCATAAAAAAT
>JBGTFX010000235.1:0-2499 GCA_041747055.1 Balneolaceae bacterium | reverse complement strand
TGATTTTCATTCAAATCTATAGAGCGTATTTATTGTTCCATTGCTGAGCCAGTTTAAAACCGGATCTATAAGCACTGTCTACTGTATTGCCATCAAAGTAATCACCAATAAGTGCAAGAGGTGCATCATCCATTTCAAGTTCAAAATAAGGTTCATTTAAAACTTTCATGGCTCTACTGTATCTCCAGTAATGTGTTTGACTCCAATCGGGTGATCCGGCCCATCCTCCAACAATACCGGAGAGATGATTAAGCATCTCTTTGGTGATGGTTTCATCATTTTTAATGCCTTTGAGGTGTTTTGTAAATCCCGGTGTAGCCTGAACCACTAATGAACACTCCCGGCCATCTGATTTCTTTGAGGCTTCGTTTGAGATAAAATTGATAGCATCACTATTACAAATTACTCCTTCCCAATCGGGTAATTCACGATTTCCATATCCTGCCATAAGAGTATAGCAAGGCGCGTACTGAACTTCGTCAATTTCACGGATAATTTTCAGGGCGTTGGTTTCATCAGTTGATGTTTGCAGCAATCCATAAGCCTGAGGTGCGGGTGTTGCAATTATTACCGCATCGGCTTCAAACGTGTTTCCGGCCGTAAGATTAATCATCCAGGAACGTTTTTTTGTTCGGTTTGATCCGATATAAGTGATCCCACCAACTAGTGTATCGGTTTTAACATCAACCCAGCGGCCAAGGTATTTTCCAAGGGAGTTCATTCCATCAACGGCAGTAAACGTTGGCTGACGTTTATGATTTGGATTTTTTTTGTACAGTTTAACCCCATCATAAAATCCAAACTCATCTCCCCATCGCTTTATTAACCCCTTGTCTAAAAGCTCTGACGCAAAGTTCTGAAATTCAGGAGAATCAGCCGTGAAATAGGAAAGTCCGTGATCTAATTTTGTTTCCTGATTCTTTCCTGCATAACGGGTTGCCATTCGTCCGCCAAAACCTCTGCTTTTTTCAAGGATTGTAACATCATGTCCCTTTTTTGCCAACTCCCTGCCGGCAATCAATCCTGAAATTCCGGCCCCGATAATTCCAATAACCATACGTATACTTTTTATTAATTATTTTTATAACTCTGCTTGCAAAATGCACCTGAAGTTAATGAACTAAAATGATTACTTCTTCTAAATTATGCTTCAAAAATATCTACAACAGGCTGTGCAGCTCTTTTCTCTAGCAATGCCGGCCAATAAGCTACCACTTCACTTGCTTTAGGTCGGCCACCGGCAAACCCTGTTACACCACTTGGTCCCGTTAATATTAACGGTGCAATTTCTTTTCCAAAACGATTAAGATCCTCTTTGGACTGACCATGAACAGCAACTCGTAACTGAACCTCATTCACATCTTCCACATCTTTTTCAAGAAATGCCGGATCTTCATTACAGGCATTTAAACCCACAAGTTCGGTATGAAAATCAGTGAAATTCAGACCAAGATTGTCTGCACGTTTCTTTAGAATTTCTCCGGCTTTTAGTGCTTTCTTTACCGCATCAGGCCAGCAGTAAACAAGTGTTGATGAGAGTTTGTATCCATCGTTGTAGCTGGCGGACACTTTATACGTTGGTGTGTCTTTTTCTCCGGTAATTCCATACACTTTTACACGATCTTTCCCTGCCTGCTCTAACTTAATGGATGTGAAATCAGCGATACAATCGGGGGTGATATATTCTGCTGGGTTGCCAATTTCGTACATCAGCTGCTCTTTTACAGTCATTTCGGAAACCAGTCCATCTGTTCCTTCGTGTTTGGTTACATAAAAGGTTCCGTCTGCATGACCTTCGATAATTGGAAATCCCAGATCGGCAAAATCACCGACCGTTTCCCAATCCGTGAAATTTCCACCCGTAACCTGACCGCCACATTCAATAATATGGCCCGCAATCGTTCCGGCAGACATCTTACCAAAATCATCAAAATCCCAGCCAAATTCATGAACCAATGGCGCAAGCGTTAAACCGGTATCGGTTACTCGCCCGGTGATTACCACATCAGCACCTTTCTCAAGCGCTTCTACAATAGGACGACAACCAAAATAGATATTAGCACTTAGCAGCTGATCTTTCACCGTTGTGATCGGCTCACCTGTTTCCATATTCTTCAGCAGGTGCCCATCATTAATCAGTTCATCAAGTCCCGGGAGGATATCATCCCCATCCACTACCGCAACTTTCAATCCTTTATAACCTTTGTCTCTCGCAATTTGCAACAGTACGTCTTTACATGCGCGTGGATTTACACCGCCGGCGTTCGAAATTACCCGAACTCCACTGTTCGTGATTTCTTCCAAAATTTCTTCTACAACACCAACAAAATCACGGGCATATCCATGTTCCACATTTCTCATGCGTTGCTTTTGCATGATCGACATCGTTACCTCCGCCAGGTAATCCATAACGAGGTAGTCAATATCTCCATTTCTTACTTGTTTGATGGGAGCATTTGGTAAATCTCCCCAAAAACCTTGTCCGGACGCAATTTTGAT
>JBGTFX010000234.1:0-4288 GCA_041747055.1 Balneolaceae bacterium | reverse complement strand
CTGTATTTACAAATTTGAGTCTCGATCATCTGGATTATCATGAAACCATGGATGAATATGCCGAGGCAAAGAAATTGCTTTTTGACTCCCTTGAAAAATTCGACTGGGCGATTACAAATCTTGATGACCCAAAAGGTGAATGGATAATTTCTGATACAGAAGCAAGAATTTTGAATTTTTCCTTTAATCGTGATGGAGTGATATCTGCATCCATCATTAAAGAAGATGAAACCGGCACTACCCTTATTGTTGAAGGAACTAAATTTAAAACGCCACTCATTGGTCGTTTTAACGCTTACAATGTAGTTGAGGCTCTTTTAGCCTGTTCAGTTTTAGGAATTGATGGCAAATACTGTGCTGAAGCACTTGAAAAATGTAAAGGAGCAGCCGGTAGAATGGAGCGGGTGAACGATTCCGGGAACCTGGATCATCAACCTCTCGTGTTGGTTGATTATGCTCATACACCCGATGCCCTTGAAAACGTATCAAAGACTTTAAGTGATTTAAAAAAAACAAGCCAAAATTTGATGATTCTCTTTGGCTGTGGCGGAGATAGGGATAAGTCGAAGCGTGCTGAAATGGCAAAAATCGCTGAAAAATATGGCGATTTTGTGATGGTTACATCAGATAACCCACGTACAGAAGATCCGGAAGCTATTATCAAGGATATTCACATGGGATTCTCCGATCTCACCAAGGTTTCTTCGATAACATCTCGTGAAGATGCTATAAAAAAAGTTATAAATGATGCTGACTCAAATTCCATAGTACTCATTGCCGGAAAAGGCCATGAAACTTATCAGGAAGTGAATGGAAAACGTCACCATTTTGATGATCGTGAGATTGCACGTAAAGCTCTCGACTCTCGCAATGGTCATCCTAAAAACAGCGAGGTAGCTTAATGTTATATGCTCTCTTAGACTGGCTCGATGATCTGTATAACATTCCGGGACTTGGAGCCTTCGATTTTATTACTACCCGTACTGCTTTTGCCGCATCTACTGCGTTGATAATTAGTTTGTTAATTGGCCAGAGCATCATCAAATGGCTTAAAAAAATGCAGTTACAAGAGACTATCCGTGATGATATAGGTCTCGACAGCCATTTAAGTAAGGCTAAAACTCCCACAATGGGTGGAGTTATCATTATACTGGCAACGGTTATTCCGGCCCTGCTTTTCATGGATATGACCAACATTTATACCTGGATGATTGTTTTTGTGATGGTTGTTTTGGGTTCGGTTGGATTTATCGATGATTATATAAAGGTCGTTAAAAAAGATAAATCAGGACTTCATGGATGGTTCAAAATCGCAGGTCAGGTAAGTGTGGGTCTTTTTATAGGATCTCTCCTCTATTGGTGGCCGGCATTTCAGGAATTTAATACCCTTTCCACTGTTCCCTTTCTAAAAGATGTGAACATTGATTATGCTTTTTTCAGCCAAACTTATGGATGGATCATCTATATCCCCATCGTTATTTTTGTAATTACCGCTGTGAGTAACGCAGCCAATTTAACAGATGGTTTGGATGGACTTGCAGCGGGCACCTCTGCTATTGCCGGAATGATTTTAGGAATTTTTGCTTACGTATCCGGACGGGTCGATTTTTCCAACTTCCTCGATATTATGTACCTGCCAGGCTCCGGAGAACTCACTATTTTTGCGGCTTCACTCGTAGGGGCCTGTCTCGGCTTTTTATGGCACAATACACATCCTGCATCTGTTTTTATGGGTGATACAGGTTCACTTGCCATTGGGGGCGCATTAGGAGCACTGGCTCTGATGATTCATAAAGAGCTGCTGCTTCCTATTATTTGCGGAATCTTTTTTGTGGAGACACTTTCTGTGATCATTCAAACCACGTATTTCAAATACACGAAACGCAAGTACGGTGAAGGGCGACGGGTATTTTTGATGACCCCTATTCACCACCATTTTGAGAAAAAGGGATGGCCGGAATCCAAAATTGTAGTCCGGTTTTGGATCATTGCCATTTTGCTTGGAATTATCAGCCTTTTAACGCTAAAAATCCGATGATCAATCTAAACAACAAACATATCGTTGTTGCAGGAGCGGCCCGAAGCGGGATTGCTGTTGCTTTGTTGATCAAAAACAAGGGCGGCAGTGTATTTGTCACCGATTTCGGCTTCATCAAACCAGACCTTAAAAAGCGGCTTGATGATCATTCTATTGCTTATGAGGAAAATCAACATTCCAAAAAAGCAGAGGAAGGAGAATTTTTAGTTTTGAGTCCCGGTGTACCAACCACATCTACCATTGCACAAACGTATCTCAACTCCGGAAAATCGGTTTACTCAGAAATTGAGGTTGCAAGCTGGTTTAGCAAAAGTCCAATGGTGGCAATTACCGGCAGTAATGGAAAAACAACGGTTGTGAACTGGATGGCCAACACCTGGAAAAAGGACAACAGAAATTTTGTATTGGCGGGTAATGTTGGAACGGCATTTTCTGAGATTGTTGATCAAACAGACGAAAACACCGAAGCACTTTTAGAGATTAGCAGTTTTCAGCTGGATCACATCAATACGTTTCGGCCATATGTAAGTGCGATTTTAAACATCACACCGGATCATTTAGATCGATACGACAAAAATTTTGAAAAGTATGCACAGTCGAAACTGAGGATTACATCCAATCAGACCCATGAAGACTGGTTTATTTATAACGCGGATGATCCGGTTTTAAATGAACATGCCAAATCCATTTCTGAAAAGAAAAACGCTCCGCAGTTACTCGCTTTCTCAACAGAAAACGAAGTGGAGCAAGGTGTATTTATTCGTAACAACGAACTGATTTTTAAAATCAACCACAAAGAGGAGATCCTTATGCAAATTGGCGAAATAGGACTACCGGGAAGACACAATCTTAAAAACGGAATGGCCACAGCATTAGCGGCTAGGGCATCGGAAATTAAAAAGGAAAGTCTTCGCGAAAGTTTAAGAGAATTCGAGGGTGTCTCCCACCGTCTCGAGGTGGTTCGAATTCTCGATGGAGTTCGATATATCAACGATAGTAAAGCCACCAACATTAATGCCGTGTGGTACGCACTGGATAGTTTCGATATGCCCATTGTCCTCATTTTAGGCGGGCGTGATAAAGGAAATGATTACTTGGAGCTTGAAAATCAGATTCGTGAAAAAGTTCACACCGTTGTATCCATAGGCGAGGCGAAAGGAAATATTAAAAAGCAGCTCGAAGGAGTAGTGCCTCATTTAATTGAAGCCGACACATTAAAGCACGCTGTAAGAACAGCTCGAAATCAGGCCAAACGAGGTGAAATTGTGCTCCTGAGTCCTGCATGTTCTTCATTCGACATGTTCGAAAATTACGAAGATCGTGGAAATCAATTTAAACAAGCCGTAATAGAACTTTAAACTTTGATCTATACATCCACAAATAGCGACATCAATTCCATACTGGGTACATCACCCAACGAAGTGGAAACCAAAGGACGGAAAAGCGACCGCGTACTTCTTGTATCGGTTATCTTTTTGATGATGTTTGGTTGTTTAGCGGTCTATTCCTCTATCGCATATTTTGCACAGGGGCATGGCACGAGTGCAGGATCTCTGGTTACCGGACACATTTTCAAATTGGGAATTGCCTTTTTTGTAATGTTAATCGTTTCAAAAATCGACTACGCACACCTGGCTAAATTTAGTCGTTTTGCCGTATTAATCAGCTGGCTCCTGCTAATAGCAGTAATGGTTTACGGTGATATGGTTTTTGGGGCTAAACGATCTCTATCCATAGGCGGATTTTCTTTCCAGCCCTCCTCTTTCGCTGCAGTTGCTTTAATTATACACCTGTCAGTTTTGATCAGCGAAAAGCAGGATTACATTAAAGATTTTAAACGATCCTTTCTGCCCATAATGATTTGGGTGTCTATCACCTGCCTGTTAATTGCATTAGAAGATTTTAGTAGTGCTGCACTTTTGATGGGGATTTCACTCTTCATCATGTTTGTTGGACGAATGAGTTTATTGCAGATTTCGGCGATTGTACTTATCGGAATACTTGGTGGTACAGCATTGATCATGAGTTCTGAACAAAGACAAAGTAGGGTTGAACAATATGTGAAACAGATTACAGATATCAACAATACAAATTTTGAATCTGCTGCCGGTTACCAGGCTCAACAGGCGCATATAGCGGTTGCTCAGGGTCAGCTTATTGGGGTTGGAATTGGAAAAAGTACTCAGCGCGATTTTTTACCTGCCCCTTACAATGACTTTATTTTTGCTATCATCGCGGAGGAGTACGGCA
>JBGTFX010000233.1:0-9083 GCA_041747055.1 Balneolaceae bacterium | reverse complement strand
CCAAGAACAACGGGCAGAGTACAGGTATTGCTTTATTGTTATATACATCGCCTTCCTTTTATGATATGGAAGGAGAAACCGGGAATAGGTTAAGCTTCGGAATTCTTTTTCGATATATCCTTCCATATAAAAACCTGTTGTTCCAATTAGGATTAGGTTTGTTGGCGGGTAGTATTCTGCAACTTATTTTTCCGTTCCTCACCCAGGCCGTGGTAGATATTGGTATTCAGAACCGAGACATCAATTTCATCTACCTCATTCTCATGGCTCAGCTCATGCTCTTTCTCGGCCGTACAGTGGTGGAGTTCATTCGTTCCTGGATATTGTTGCATATGAGTACCCGTATCAATATCTCAATCCTCTCAGATTTTCTGATCAAGTTAATGAAGCTGCCAATGCCCTTTTTCGACACCAAAATGGTGGGAGACATCATGCAGCGTATGGGTGACCATGCCCGCATCCAGAATTTTTTAACCAGCCAGACTCTGGGTACGCTCTTTTCTTTTATGAACTTGTTGGTATTTTCATTTGTGCTGGCATATTACCACATGATGATTTTTACGGTGTTCCTCGTGGCAAGTGTGTTTTATGTAGCCTGGATTGTTTTGTTTTTGAAAAAACGAAGAGAACTGGATCATCGTCGGTTTGGCATTTCTTCAAGTAATCAAAGTACCGTGATCCAGCTCATCCAGGGGATGCAAGAGATCAAGCTCAACAACTGTGAAAAACAGAAACGATGGGAGTGGGAGCATCTGCAAGCGCGGCTGTTTCACTATCAGGTGAAAAATCTGGCTTTGGAGCAGTATCAGCAGGGAGGGGCCTTTTTTATTAATGAGGGGAAGAATATTGGCATAACGTTTATATCAGCCATTGCCGTAGTTAATGGGCAGCTTACTTTGGGTGCTATGTTGGCCATTCAATATATTATTGGTCAACTCAACAGTCCTATACAGCAGCTCATCGGCTTTGTACAGTCTACTCAGGATGCAATCATTAGTATGGAACGACTGAATGAGGTGCATGAAAAGGAGGATGAGGAGTCCGATAAAAAGATGTTTACCTACCGTTTGCCTGAAAAAAAAGACTTCCAACTGAAAAAATTGAACTTTACTTATCCTGGTGCAGGTAACGAACCAGTATTAAGGGATATCGATCTTGCTATTCCAGAAGGAAAGATTACAGCCGTGGTGGGCATGAGCGGGAGTGGGAAAACAACTCTGCTCAAACTCCTGCTGAAATTTTATCCACCGGACAGCGGTGAGATCCGGATAGGTGAGAGCAATTTTGTGAATCTGAGCCCAAAGGTATGGAGAGGTCATTGTGGAGCTGTAATGCAGGATGGATTTATTTTCTCCGATTCCATTGCAAGGAATATTGCAGTGGGCGATGAAGTGCCGGACATTCAAAAACTGGAGCATGCAGTGAATGTGGCTAATATACGGGAATTTGTGGAATCGTTGCCGCTTGGGTTCAATACCAAAATTGGGGCCGAGGGCAACGGCATCAGCCAAGGTCAAAAACAGCGAATTCTGATCGCACGAGCAGTTTATAAAGACCCGGGGTTCCTATTGTTTGATGAAGCCACCAATGCACTGGATGCCAATAACGAGCGGACCATTATGGACAACATGCAGGAATTCTTTCAAAACCGTACAGTGGTGGTCGTCGCCCACCGCCTCAGCACCGTCAAAAATGCCGACAACATTGTAGTGCTCGAAGAAGGAAAGATCATTGAACAGGGTACGCACGGCGAATTGACTCTGAAGGAAGGAGCTTATTTCGATTTGGTGAAGAATCAACTAGAACTTGGAACGTAGAACGGGTCGCTGACCCGTTTCCGTTGGATTAAGAATAGCTAACTTTTTTATGATGCTGATCCTCCAGGCATACAAGTCACCAATGATCATTTTATTCATGAGATAACGATAAAAGAGATCGGGTCAGCGACCCGTTCTACAAATGTGTAAATAATGCCTGAAACCACAAATCACTTACCATCACAACCAGAAGTCGCTAATAATTCGTCTGATTTGGAAGTTTACAGCGAACCGGTTCAGGAGATTATCGGCCGGCCGCCGCACTGGCTGGTGAGGTGGGGGATTACGGCTTTTTTCGGAGTATTTGGGCTGGTACTTATGTCTGCATCTATTATAAAATATCCGGAAGTAGTTCATGCTCCGCTGAAGCTGACCGCCATACACGCTCCACAATCTCTCGAAAGCCGGATCAATGGAAAAATTGTACACCTTGCTGTAGAGAACAACACGGTTGTGGAAGAAGGAACCATTCTGGCCTGGCTTGAAAGTACAGCGCGCCATGAAGAGGTGCTACTCCTTTCAGAAAAAGTTGAATTAATCAGGGAGGTTCTGCTGGATGAAAGTGAGGGAAATCATACCGAGATAGATTTCGCAACATTTGGAAACCTTGGTGAACTTCAGAATACGTTTCAGGGGTTTGAACAGGCATGGCGGGAATACCGGTCTTATCAACCTGAAGCATTCTACAGCCGACAACGGGAAATTTTAGTCCAAGAGCTGGAATACACACGTCAGCTTCTCGACATGCTTCATGAACAGAAGCAGATTCAGCAGTTCGACTTAGATCTTGCAGAGCGAGAGTTTGAGATGCAGAAACAGCTTGCCGACAACGATTTTATTTCACCAATGGAACTTGCCCGGGCTGAACGGGAACTTGCATCCCTGCGACTGCCTCTTCAACAGACTGAATCAGCAATTATTAGTAATTACGTATCACAAATGGCCGGCGAAAAACAGATCATGGAGTTGGATAAAAGAATAGATGAGCAGAGAGCCGTTTTCTTACAATCCCTGAATATTTTGAAAAGTGCCATGGATGAATGGAAACGTACTCAATTGATTATATCCCCATTTGATGGACGTGTAGTGTATGCCGGAATAGTTCAGGAGAACCAATCTCTTGTGGCCGGTCAAGAGGTGTTCTACCTTCAGCCCGAAAACACTACTTATTTCGGCGAGCTCTCCGTCTCGCAGCAGTCATTTGGCAGAGTTGAAGAGGGACAAAAAGTAATGGTGCGTTTCAACGGGTATCCCTACCATGAATTTGGTTCGGTGTACGGCGAAGTGGAGTACTTTTCAGAGTTCCCGGTGCGAGACAGTCTTTTCTTTGCCAAAGTTCATTTTCCCGATGGGCTGCTGACCAGTTACGGCCATGAAATTCCGCCCGGGAATGGTATCACCGGCCAGGCGGAAATCATAACGCAGGATATGCGGCTGTTGGAAAGAGTGTATAACAATATTACAAAGGAATTGCGATAGGTGAGGTAACTTCACCTAAAATAATAGGATTGCAGGGAATTAATAGAATGGTTATAGTTTAATTGGACGATTAATCAGGGTTTTATTCATGCCAATACCATACCAAATGGTAAAATTGGTTAAAATCAAACAAGGAGAACGATGAATACATCAATTATATCAGGAAGTTTAGAAAGCGTATTAAGCCGTAGTGAGATGAAACTGATTATGGCAGGTAGTGGATCTTGCACCGCTTCGGTTACATGTCCTAATGGAGGGACACTTAGTTGCACAAGCTCGAGCGGACAATGCCATGAAGAAGGGAGTGGAACTCACAGTGGTTATATCAATTGTAATGTTGGTGGAATACAGGCGGGCTGTTGGCAACACGACCCACCGAGTGAACCTGTAGTAAATTAGTTTTATTTTGCTGTTTTTTGAAGAACAAATAAATCATTAAAAATCAATATGCTCTTGAAATGTAAACATTTAAAGTTAGGTATTGTTTCTGCAATTACCATTTTGATGGTTTGTTGTACTTCTGGGGGCGATATCACACGTGAATCATTCAATCTTCCCGACAAAGCAACCTGCGAATTAACAGAATTGTTCAGGATCAGCAGTCCGACTGATGGGGCATTTTTTTCTCACATCCGAAAAATTCACATTCTTTCGGACGGAAACCTGATCGTGCAAAACTACCCGGATCATCAACTCTACGAGCTAACCCCCGTTGGAGAGCTGGTAAGCGTGATTGGCCGACAGGGGCGGGGTCCCGGAGAGTTTATTCAAACCTACATAAGCCATTTGACCCTTAACGATTCTCTGCATGTATATGATTTTAATAATATCAGGCACCAGGTATTATTTAAAAATGATGAAGGTGAATGGGAATATAAAAGGGAACGGGCATTTAGAAGGAAAGTACCTGATGGAATGCGGGAGCAAATACCGAAGCTCGTTTTACCAGGCCCAGGGTCTGATCTGTATGGGGTTTTTAGAATATTTCCAACATCCAGGGATACACTTAATGGCCATTATGCCTATGTATCAAGGGTTGATCGTAATGTTGAACATATGGGCGAAGTAAGCCGGTTACGTCTGGAGCATGATTTGGCATTACATAGAGGTGATAATTTCAGTTTGTCTGTTCATAACAACCGCAGGTTTTATAAAGGTTTTTACAATTTCAACCCAGAAACTGATGAGGTAATATTGATTCACAATACTTCCAATGAAATCATTGCCATCGACACATCAGAAAAAGAGACGGTTATTGGATACCTGCCATTTGAGAGGTTTCCCTTAGATCGTAAAAAGCTTGAAGGATCGCTGGTCAATGTGAATTATCACTACTCAGGGATGAAGGAAATTGTACAAGACAAATTTCTTGAGCATGAACCTTACTATTCGAATGTGATACTGCACCAGAATCGGTTGTGGATAAATCTGGCTAGGGCAGACAGTAAAAGCCCGAACTGGATTATCACTACCCTGAATGGCGAGGTGTTAAAAGCGTTCCGAATTCCGGAAAACATTTCGGAAGTGACCATTCACGGCAACCGGATGTATGGTTCTGTGCTGAATTCAGATGAGACTGTGTACCTGGTGGGTTATGAACTGAAGGAACTGTGAATGATACACAATCACCAAAATATCATTTAGGTTGATATTTTAACGACATGCTCCTGAAGAGCAAATCCCGGGAACCTGGCTCACTCTTAGCGATTTACTGGTGTATGATGGTAGGTGCTTGAAGAAACAGGAAAGCTCATTGCCAAATTCGAATGGCCACGGGATGAGCCCATTGAGGTTGTGAAAAACGGCTACATGTACACACGAGTAACCGAAAAAGAGACTGGTTTGCAGCAAGTGGTACGGTACCGGATTGAGTTTGAAGAAGTATAAAAGCACTACCTGAATGAAACCTTTCCCTCTTTACCGCCAATACGATCAAATGGATTGTGACCCAACTTATCTTCGTATGATTGCCAAACATCATGGAAGAAGCTATTCGATGGATTCTCTACGCCAGAAAAGTGGTATTAACATCATTTATCCGCTTATTAAAAATTTGGGTGTAATCTTTTTCCTTGGAAGCCTGCTGTTAGGATGTAAAGCTGAGTATGATGTTGAAAAAACGGGTTTCACAGAGCATGTCGTCAAAAATACACAGATTTTTTTGAGCGCTGAAGATACACCATTTCTTGGCAGACCAACTGAAATTAAAGCTGTGTCCGATGGTCTATATTTTGTTGATGCGGGACATTATCAGATAACAAAAGTGGATAAAGAGGGGAATCACTTATTATCATTCGGAAATCATGGTCAAGGCCCGGGCGAGCTTCAGTCTATAGCAGGATTTTGGCCATTTAAAAATGAATACTTGGTGTATGACTACAACAGTTTTAAATTCTTGACCTTTGATGACCGTGGCAAACTGATTGATGAAGAGGTTTTAAATGAGAACCCGATAAATCCCGATTCAGAATTCAGTATTCCGATTACACTTGATGCTTTATCATCAGATAAACTTATTATCCCGAACGGCGGTCGAAACGGTACTCTTATTTCCATAGCAGATAGAAAAAGTGGTGATGTATCATACTTCGGTAAAGCTGTTGGAGAATTTGTACAAGTATACAACAATCAGGAGGTTATGCAAGCATATTCTAGGGGAGAAATCCCGGATATCATGGTAAATTTGGTGATTCTCAGTAGCAGTTCTAATGCAATCTACTCTCTTCAGCAGACAACCGGTATACTTGAAAAATATACGCACGCCGGAGAACAAGTCTGGGAGTTGGAGCTCAACATTCCTGGCCAGGAGGGGCTTATGGACCTAATCGCACAACATAATATTGGGGCAGGTAAAAGCAACGGGCGCAGACAAAGATTTATGCATGCCCGGGCAATGGATGCAAATGAGGAGGGAGTTGCTATACTGCTGAATATGCCGGACGATCACCCTTTAACCATTGCATGGGTTCCAGAAGGTGGAAATACTATTGACATGATTGAGGTTGAAGGACTATCGTTGGATGTCCGTGGATTTATGGTGGGGTTTACTGTCTCCCCGGATGGCCAACATGCTTATTATCTAGAACGGAGTATTGGTACCATATATAAAATTGAGTTGCCATTATTGAAGTGAAAATCAATACAAACAATCCCATACTGGATAACCTGATGGTGGATGATGAAAACAGGATATGGGTATCAGGCCTTTCCGTTGATAATCGAATGTATGACTTTTATAAGCAAAATATAATATTCATGAAAGATTTAGATCGCAAGCTCCGAAAAAAACTGGAATCAAAAGAACAAAAAATTAAGAAGAAAGAACTTCGAGAAAAACATGAAAATAAATACGTAACCGCTACCATAATATTTTTTGGGACACTTATTCCTTTATATCTCTTGTTCTTTTTTACTATGTATATTTTCATGCGCTTTTATGGTTCTGCCGTAAATATGCTTGGTGGAAGTATAGCATGGATATTACCACTCATTCACGGAGCCATTTGGATTGCGGCAGTGATAAGTGTTTACAGAAAGAGATCAGTCCTTGATGATTTTCTTGATAGATTTTGATATTAAAAAATTCTCAAGTGTTAGATAAGGATTTGCTAAAAAACTAGTTTTTGGCAAACAAATCTTTCATTTCCCTTTCTTATTCTTCTCATTCATTAATGAGAATGTGGTGGTATTGTCTTATTCCAGCCTCTTGGAATATGGATTTCCTTATTCTAATTAAACAGTCCATATTGGAATAAGATATTTTATAATCCAATACATTAGAATATAAGTATCAAGGCCGTCCGTACATTCCGTACATGCTCACCATTTCTTGCATTCCCTTGCGGAAAATTAAAGAATAGCTGACACGGCCTCAGTGCACGATTTAAAATTATCACACGGGATATATGATACATTTGTGAGTACTCAATAGTTAGTTCTTAACTACAATTGTTTATCATTCAAAAATACTTTCACAGTTAAGCTAAATAAAGATAGTGTTCAATATACGCTCACAAAGGGAAGTGGTTAAAGAACAATTAAAAGCTCAAATTCAGATAACTGGAATTTACAAGGAGAAATTATATCCGTCCCCGGAAACCTCAACGATTAGTATTATGGCGGAAAAAAGGGGAGGAAAACTGTGAAGTATCAGGAGGAGTATATCGATAGCAATCTTGATCGCGATTTTATGCTACCGGTTAATGGGGAACCGGGCACTGTGATTGTCCAAGTTGGAAACGAAGATTTTTCCATTGATCTTTGCAATCAACAAACAATGGTGGCTTCATCCATACAAAAACCATTTTCAGAAATGGAAGAGGTAGAATGGATTATCTATTGTTCACACTTAAAAAATTTGGTATGGGTGGGATAATTGGAATATCATTGGGTAAAGAATTTATGAGAAGAAAATAAACGATGCTTAGTAAAATGATTTTTAATTGTGGGAATTTAGTTATCCGGCTCTTGAATAAATAAATCGATGAAAAATCTGGTCAACAAGTTTTATGATGTAAGAGAAGGAGAGTGGTTGGTTACAACTGCTATGTTCTTTGTAAACTTTTTGTTGATGGTCATTTTATACCTGTTAAAACCTGCCAGGGATAGTCTTTTCCTTGTAGAACTGGGTGCAGAACAGCTGCCATTTGTTTTCATCCTGGTTGCTGTATTCTCCATTCCCGTAACACAGATGGTATCCAAGCTGGTACAGTCGTACAATAATTTCAGGGTTTTTCTCTGGACCAATGTATTTGTGATATTCAACCTTGCCATTATTCGTGGTCTGTTCATCATTGACGAGGGGTGGGTTTACACTCTATTTTACATTTGGGTGAGCGTATACAGTATTCTCATTATTTCACAGTTTTGGGTATTTGCCAACGAACTCTATAATACGAGTCAATCCAAGAGACTTTTCTCCCTTCTGAATCTTGGTGCAATTTTGGGTGCCATTGCCGGCAGTCAGTTTTCAAGTTTCGCCGTTTCTATACTGGATATTCAAACCGAAAATCTTCTTTATCTCTGTATGGGTATTATCATCGTAATTTTGATGATTGTATATACCCTGAAAGGGAAAAGCAAATTCAAAAGTATTGAAAAGGAAAAGGTATCAATTTCCGGTCTTTTCAAAAATAAAGAGGTGGTTAAAAGCATAACCGGTTCAAAATATCAGTTGGTGATTGCAGGAATTATCGGAGTGGCGATGCTGGTGTCAACGTTGGTGGATTACCAATTAAAAGCAATTGCAGCGGATGCTTTCCCGGAAAAGGATGCACTTACATCGTTTATGGGTACATTTTATGCCGGATTAAGTATCGCTTCGCTGTTTATCCAGGTTCTTTTTTCGGGCCGAATTCTACGCCGGATGGGAGTTGGCGGGGCTGTTCTTACCAGGCCGGCAGGAATGCTTATTGGCTCTATTTTGATGATGTATGAACCGGTTCTTGCTGTGGCTATATTTTTGGGCGGATTTGATGGGGCAACACAATATTCTATTGACAAAACCAGTCGCGAAATTTTGTTTTTACCCCTGTCACAAAGAATGAAGGAGCGGGTTAAATTTTTCATGGATGTTTTTGTGGATCGATTTTTCCGGGGAATAGCAGGTTTCATCCTCTTGATCCTGGTTTTTTGGTTTGAAATTACGGTGCAGCAACTAGCCTGGCTTGTAACAGTGTCTATAGGAGCTTGGTTGTACCTGAGCTGGTTAGCCAAAAAACTATATGTTGAACAGTTCAGGGATTCTCTGAATAAGCGATATTTTGAGATGGACAGTTTGGGCGTGGA
>JBGTFX010000232.1:0-8666 GCA_041747055.1 Balneolaceae bacterium | reverse complement strand
GTAAACGTTGAATTCAGTTAAAACGATTGAAAAGTTCTGTAAGGTCTAAACTTTTCATTAAATAATTGTACCAAAGTGCTCTCCCTCAAGGAAAGCACTTTTTTTATTTAAATTTACTAAAGTGTGTGAATGCAATCCCTTTTTATAATGTTTGATATATGCTAGCAAACAGTAAGGTCAAAGTTCAAATACATAAAGGGAAAAAAATGAAATCCATTCTATTTAATTTCTTCTTTATCACGTTATTATTCGCTTTTACAGCGTGTGGTGGAGGAGGAGATCAACAAGAAACAGCAACAACAGATGATGCGGTCAGAACCATTGAAATAATCGGGACTGATCTAATGAAATTTGTTGTATCTGAAGCGGAAGATGGGCTTGTAACCGGTGCGCAATCAGGAGATTATATAATTCTTGAAGCAATTGAAGCATCTCCCGGCGAAGAGATTCGCGTTACTTTAAGAACCATCAGTGATATTCCGAAAGTCGCTATGGCACATAACTTTGTGCTTCTTACCTTCGAAACAGATGCTGAAGAATTTTATCGTGCATCTATCAGGGCAGCAGATAATGACTATATCGCCCCTGATTACGAAGACAGGGTGATTGTAGCTACCGATCTTTTAGGTGACGGCGAAACAGATAGTGTTACTTTTACTGTTCCTGATGAACCGGGCGAATATGTCTTTATCTGTTCATTTCCGGGACACTTTGACGCCGGAATGGTTGGTAAAATAATCGTACAGTAGAATTCCTTTTGGATAGTATAAAGGCTCGGATTTACGTCCGGGCCTTATTTTATTGCTACCATTCAAAAACCACTCAATTACTTTTTGTTGATATATCGCCAAGCCAACATCAGTAAACCTAAATATGCAATCATGACAAACATAACAGCAATAAATCCATGGGTGATATCAGTGAAATAATGAACCGGTGCATTAATCAAAAGAAGAAGTGGAAATCCAAGAAGGAGAGCCATTCCGCTGCCATAAACTAAATTGAAACTCACCGGAGATTTCATGCCTGAATCTAAGATTCGAAGAAGGACTAGTCCCGATTGTAGTGTTCCGGTCATATTGCCAAAAATTGCGGCAAATCTCTCCAGTTTAAATCCGGCAAATGCGGTTTTTGTTAAATAACCAATGACCCACCATGTGGAAATCGCCACGACTACTGAGATCAATAGCAGCGGGAGCCAATACTTGCCTACAACCACAAGACTAATTGCGGCAACAGAAGCCACAATCATAAAATCCATAAACAGGTTAGAAATCCGGGTCATGGTAGTATCATCAATAATTTGAGATATACTGCCCATATCCATCACTTTTCGAATAAGCAGCGCAACCAATGCAGCCACTATAAAATGAAATGACCATAGTGTTCGCACTTCATTTTCTGCCCCCACGTAGACCAAGCCTGTAGCAAAAACCCGGACCAGTCCATAGGTTAGAATGTATATCAATCCAATAATAGCAATATGAACCGTTAAAGATTCTATTACTTCAGAAGAAGTGGTAAGGCGGCCGCTGTTGTTGCCATTACTGTCATCATGCATTCCGGTTTTAAGATCCTCAGAAAGCGCCTGATCTTTTGAAATGTAAGCTGCCTCACCATTTTTGATGCCCCTCTTCACAATCCAAATTCCCAATGTGTAGGCCACTAAAAAGCCAATTGCGGAAAACGTCAGGCCAACCACTCCGCCAGATTCAAACCCAAATCCTTCCCAGTTTTCTCCAATGGTATAGGCAATGCCGGGATTCATGCCAAACGCAAGAGGTGGCAAAAACCCAATTCCTGCAAATAGATCAGGCATAATTGTATATATGAGCGCAAGAGCGATTAAAATGCCTAAAATTCCCTGAATCAAATAGGTGATGATAAAAGCTATTCCAAACTTCATGGATGAAAGCCCCATCTCTTTTTTGGGAGCTCGTAAACTCAGGCCAATAAACAACAGGGCCAACAGGTGATATACATAGCTGCCTAGTCGTTCAGTGGTTAAATCAAGCAGGCCTAGTCCATTCGATCCTATAAGTAAACCAATGAATCCGGCCAATAAATTGGCGGGAATCAGATTCTTATGAAGGATTGGAATTCTGCTCCGCATAATAAATGCTGCGGCAAGAAGCACACCCATCCAGGCAAAATCGAGGAAAAAAGTACCAACAGAAATATCGAGTGTCCAAAAACTCATCTACTGCTTTCTAATAGGTTTAATTCCTTTTTGGAGACGGCGAATATAAATCTGCCATTGAAGTGCACTTTCTCCATGGAGTGATATTTGAAATGTATGATCTGTGGTGGTTACAGTAATTTTGTGATTTTGCTCTACCGACAAATACCGAATGTCTTCAAGAGAAATATCATACCGAACAGTACCGGAAGAAATGAACAGGTTTTGAGGTTTGAGCTCACAATATCCGCTGCCAATGTCAACTCGTTCATGTTTTTTATTCACCAAATAAATATGGCATCCCATCTTATTTAGAATTACTGAATCTTTATCCATCTCCATCGGTAATTCCTGAATCTTATCGAACAGTTCAATAATGGAGTGCTCTTGGCCGTGCGAATCTACCAGTCTTGACCATTTATTCATCTTGTAGGAGAAATCTGATGTTCTACTGTACACGTTATTTCCATCAGGCGAATAGATGGATCCGATCTCGCCACTTTTTGGGCAACGGTATAGAAGGCGGTGAATTCCGGAGGCAGGTTTTTTTACAGAGTGGATCTCTACGGTTTCGGGAGGATAGTATTCATCAAATAAAAAAAACTCTTTACACGTTTTGGAGAACCCCTCAAAGGATTCGAAATCGGAAGGGATCAATGGTTTTAACCAGCGATTTTCAACGGAACTTTTACGATAGTTATCTGCCCATCTTGGCCAGGAAAGATACGAGCCATGCAGCTGAACCGGATGCACCGGAATTCCCATTTTCCAAAACAGTTTGAGAGTGGTTTCAATAAACGGTTTGGGGCGTCCATCCCATCGGCGTCCTCCCTCCGGAAAAATAACAATCATCCGCTCCTGTTGAATCATCCGAATAACATCCCGTACAATTCCCGGCTCCGGCACGTACTTACTGGTAGGTACAATTCCAATGCTGTCCATAAAAACACGAGGCAGGGTTTTATGGAACTGATCTCGAGTCATAACACCGGCCGTTGGCTCTTCGGTCATGCCAACATTGATCATAAACGGATCAAAATAATTGGAGTGATTTCCATATATAAAACAAGGCCCTTTAAGAGGCATATTTTCGAGCCCCGTTATTTTCGGAGAAAAAATGCGCTTCGTTGTAGGTATAATTGTTTTCCGCATAAACGGAAATGTAATATCTGAGAAACCACGATCATTCTTCTTAAATGTAAATTCCTTCATTACCACCTTTTTAGATCAAAAATTGAGTATAAATACTCTAGGGACACCCTATTAATGAGAGCAATGCAGAGGGTGATTGTTCCCGCTTCCAATGGGAGCTCCCGGTGGAGTATATGGTGCCGGCGGAACCTCAAATGAAGAAGGATTTTCCTTAAATTCCGCTATTGTATCAGCAAGATAATGATAGTGAGCCCGCCAGATCATTTCGCCATTTTCACCTTTACTATGGAGTGTTTTCTGCAGATCATTCAGCATTAACGCAGTAACTGACTGAACATCCGGCGCTGCATTTTTATCTGCAGCTAGATGAATCAAATTACGTAAAACGGCCGTATTTATGGCTCGTTGAATAGAGCCGAGATATCCATCTTTTTGATCTGACAATATCGTGAAATTCACCACTTCTCCAATAACGTGATCCAGTCCCGGTTTAGAAGCATCCCGAGCGGTTTGATTTTGCAATCGTGCGGCACGGTTGGCGTTAAATATCAATCCTGCGGTGTGATCGGCTGCAAGCTCGGCTATGGCTACCGGATCGAGATTTGGATTGGTGTAGCCGCGAAAATGCTCCCGTGTCTGCGCAACTCTTGCAGGCCTTGGTGGAATCATATCCAACAGGTGTTCCGGCAGTGCAAGTACTTCCGGTTCGAGCGTTTTCAGCATAGCTATTAACGCATTACGCTGAATATTCCCATCCACCATTTGCGGAGCCGGCTGCTGATCACCCCGAACCGTATAGTTATAATCCACTCCGCCAATTACCTTCACGGTAGCCTCGGTTTGATAACGGTGATAGAGATAGATCGGAACTAACACATCCTCCAGGCTCGACATCATCCGCCCTTCACGAATATTTCGTTCTCCAAATTGATTTAGAGCGATATTACGGATCTCTAAAATATGATCAAGCTGTTCAACGACATCTGTCCCATACTCCCATAGGTGAGCCGTTGGGTGCGATCCTCCCTGCGGACGAGCCACCTCATCAGACAAGTATAAAAGTCCCATATCTAATGTTTCATTGATAATATCGTTCAGCGCTTCATTCTCATCTGTTCCAACCGGGAAGTCCTGATAACCGTAGGCAACAGCCCGTTTGTCCCACTCACCAATTCCAATATCGTACGCATTTTCAAGGCTAAGTGTACCATCCGGTTTAATGGTAGCCATCGGGTGCGGATAATCCATCACGGAGGCGAGATCATTTACACTTGCAGAAAAGTTATGGGCAATTCCTAACGTATGGCCAATTTCATGGGCAGAAAGCTGTCGAATTCTATCGAGTGCCATTTGCAGCATTTGGGGGTCGGGATCAACTCCCTCTTCATATGGGGCCAACAATCCCTCGGCAATCATGTAATCCTGACGGACGCGCAATGATCCCAAAAGCACATTTCCTTTGATAATTTCACCCGTTCGCGGATCAATTACCGATGATCCGTATGACCACCCACGAGTGGATCTGTGAACCCAGTTTATCACATTATATCGAACATCCATGGGATGAGCATCATCAGGCAAAATTTCTACCCTATAAGCGTCTTTATACCCAATGGATTCGAACGCTTCAGCCCACCATCGGGCCCCATCTAAAAGTGCAGTTCGAATAGGTTCGGGCGTACCGTTATCGAGATAGAAAATAATTGGCTCAACCGGTTCGCTCACTTCTGCGTTAGGATCTTTTTTCTCAAGACGGTGTCGTGCGATATATCGCTTCGTAAATTCATCGCCAATGGGCGCGCTGTAATCCTGATAGCTGATTCCAAAATATCCCGACCGCGGATCGAACTTTCGTGGCTTATAATTATCATCCGGCAACTTTACGAAGGAGTGATGCTGACGCAGAGTTATGGCTTCAGGCGTAGGGGTAACCGATCGAACATGGCCTCCAGGATTTGAGCCTGTATAAGTGACTGTCGCTTCAATTTCTGAGTTTTCCGGAAAATTAAACGTACCCGGAAGATAAATTGCAGAGCGGGATGCATCTAAAGAATAGGAGCCTTGTCCACTACGGTTTAAACTGCTGATTACTCCATGAGCATCTCTTAACAGAAATTCCGTTGCGTCTACCAAAACCCGTCCATCTTCCTGAATTTCAACTTTAAATCCCCAGAGAACTGATTGAGCAAATGCCTCCTCCACAGATTTTCTTTCCAGCTCATTTTCTGATGATGCCCTGAAATTATAGTTCGGCTGCATCATCAAAACTTTAGGGCCCACTTTTTTAAAAGAAATAATTCGCGTATCACCCAGCTGACTCCTGTCAATTCCAATATCATTTGAACCCAGACCCGCAGCCATGGAATTCACGTAGAGGATTTCTTCATCAAATTTATCGATCTCCATCCAGATTTTACCTTCTGCATCATCCCACCAAAAGTTTATGTATCCCTCGTAATGATCCATACCGGATGTTTTTTCGGAGATGGATTGACTGATTCCCTGCGTTAACGAGAAGATGAAAAGTAAAAGGAGCGTAGTAAGAACAGTTTTCATAGGATGAGATTAAGTTTAATTTCATACAGAAGAAACGAAATTGTGAAATGATAAGGAAAGGGAAATCAATATCGACCTTTGATTAGGCATCTAATCAATCTATTTTTACAGATATAATTCTTTTTTAACCGCTGATGCGCTCTTGTTGAACACTAATTTTTGATGCACACTAAATAAATTTTTATGAGAAATGACGATGTAATAAAAAGTATCCGCTACACTCTCAATTTAAATGATGCAACTATTGGGGAAATTCTGTTATTAGCGGGATATCAGCCATCGCGAGGTGAAGTAAAAGAAATTTTAGCTCCGGCTGATCCCGAAGCAGAAAAAAATCCCGATTGCAGCGATGAATTAATGGCTCATTTTCTTGATGGATTGATTTTTTACAAGCGCGGGAAAAATGATAAGCATCCGCAACGCCCTATAGAAACCCCGGTTACAAATAACATGGTTCTTAAAAAATTAAGGGTTGCTTTTAAATTAAGGGAAGAGGATATACACCGGATTTTGAAACTTGCTGATTTTTCCGTGTCGAGTCCGGAATTAAATGCACTTTTTCGGGCTGAGGATCACAGGAATTACCGGGAGTGCGGCGATCAGCTTTTGCGGTATTTCCTAAAAGGATTGAGTATTGAATACAGAGATAATTTATAGACATAAAAAAGCCACACATTACTGTGTGGCTTTTAATTTACTAACGAATTTTTCTACTCTAATTATCTGCTTATAAAATAATTAGATTCTCCGCGAATAAGTCTTGATACATCTCTGTGACCATTTCTTAGAGCTATTTCAACGGAATTGAATCCGTTGGCATTTTTCAATGTAGCATCCGCTCCTTTATTCAGAAGCTGTCTTGTTACATCGAGTACACCCTGTGCAGATGCGATCATCAGTGCAGTATCGCCTTGATTATTTCTAGCATTCAACTCAGGGTTGTGAGCCAAAATGATTTCCATCATTCGTGGATTTCCAATTTTTGCTGCAATCATCAACGGTGTATTACCCTCATTATCTACGGTATCAACTTTAGCGCCTTCAGCAAGAAGTACATTTAAGCTTACAATGTCGATATCTTTTATCGCTTCAATGATGTTTTCAGCTACTGTTATTTCATGTGTAGTATTATTTGCAGTAGCACTAAACGATGATGATAAAGCAATTAGAATTGTAGTTATTGTTACCAGTACTAGTGACTTCATTATTGTATGTATTGTGACTTGTTTACTTCCTGACTTATTATATTATGCCGGGTTTTTCTCAGGTATTTAGGTGTATTTATCCGGCCTCTAAATTGTTCTGTTTTAACGATTTAAAAATACGGAAGGTTTCACTTTTTAGGTGAATATTTTGCGATACAGCAAAAATAAATCGGCAAGTGAGAAAGGAGTAAAAAACTAATCTCTATGAACTTAAATAATTAAGTAAAATCGCTAGCAAATCTTTTTTGATTAAAGAAGTTTGATAGCACACACAGGGTTAGGCAAAATTAATTTAAGTATTTGTTCTAAAATCCTGAATTGTTTCGATTTCCGGGTGATTATTCACACAAATCAGGTTGTACTACGTTTGACTTTTAATAATGATCAAAATCTCCGCGATCTCTCCTCTTAAAATAATCTCGCGTGGCTTCCATTACTTTTGGTGCAAGCAGGATAGATGCTGTCATAGTGGGAATTGCCATCAGGGCAAACGACCCATCAATTAAGTTGATCACCATGTCAATGCTTGTAATTGAGCCTACAAAGATGGTGAAAATGTAGAAGTAGTTGTAATAGTGCTTATTGTGGGCACCGACTAAAAAGTTAAGGCATTTCGAACCGTAATAACTGTAAGTGAACATTGTAGTGATGCTGAATATCAGTACACAGAGGATTAACAGGTAAGCCCCAAAGATGGGCACGCCCTGGTCAAATGCGAGGGCTGTCATCGTAATTCCATCCACGTCGCTTTCAGTCCAAACACCGGTCATCAAAATAGCCATGGCGGTCATGGTACATATTAGTAGGGTATCTATTGCCGGTTCAAGCATAGCAACAAGACCCTCACGAACCGGTTCCTTGGTTTTAACCGCGCCATGTGCCATAGCTTCCATTCCAATTCCTGCTTCGTTAGAAAATGCCCCGCGACGAATACCGTTTGAAATCACTACTCCAAGAACACCACCGGCGGCAGCTTCTCCGCTAAATGCATCGGTAATAATTAGTGCAAAATAGTAGGGCAGATCAACAATATTGCTGATGATGATATAAAGAACGGTTAATACATAAATTACAACCATAAGTGGAACCAAGCGGGATGCAACAAGTCCAATGCGCTTAATTCCACCAAATATCACTAACGAGACCAAAAGCACCAATATAAGTCCAACAATGATATCTGATAACCTGAACCCTGCGGTTGTAAGTGCAGTATCGGCCATATAGATGGTATCGTACCCTAACCAACCTCGTTCGGCAAGAATTGTATCACGAATTATTTGTGTGAGCTGATTAGACTGAAACATGGGAGTACAACCAATTAAACCGGCAATACTAAAAAATACGGCAAGTGGTTTCCATTTTTTTCCCAAACCTTCAACGATATAGTACATCGGCCCACCCTGAAGTTTACCGGATGTATCTTTCCCTCTGTACATGACGGCTAATGTACAAGTAAAGAATTTAGTAGCCATTCCCACTAAAGCTGTAATCCACATCCAGAAAATTGCACCGGGACCGCCAATGCCAATCGCGATAGCTACACCACTGATGTTTCCCATACCGACTGTAGCAGC
>JBGTFX010000231.1:0-5502 GCA_041747055.1 Balneolaceae bacterium | reverse complement strand
GATCAGGAAAAATGCAATACCGATATTAAACAACATGGTATTCATTGCATCCATATCGTTGCCGAAGCTACGTCCATAACTCCAGGAATATCCGGTAGGATAGATGATCTGGTTCATCACCGTTGAAATTTCCTTTCGTGCTTCTTCTGATGTGATGCCAGCTAAATTAATGGCGATACCCAACGATGTTTTTCTGTTTTCGCGAAAAATCCGTCCCGGACCCGATTTCTGCTCCATACTCGCAACAGAAGAGAGGTTAGTGGTTTGATTATCACCAAAACTGATTGGGAGGTTTTTAAGATCATCCATCGTCTGCCGATCTACATCACGAAAAGCCAGTACCACGTCAATTTCACTTTCCTCGCCGCGAATTCGCTGAATCGTTTGCCCCCGCATAGCACCCGATACAACATTTGCAATATCTGATGAGGTAAGACCCAGATTACGGGCGCGGTTATGATCTACTGTAAGTCGTATCTCTTCTTTACCGGATTCGGCTTCCGATCGTACATCAGCAAATCCCTCAACTGAGCTAAGTCGCCATGCCACCTGTTCAGCAAGGTTTTCCAGCTCCTGCATGGATTCTCCTTGTACAAAAACCCGTACCTGTTCACTACTATTCCTGCTTATAAATTCAAATGCCGGCCTCCCAATTGCTATCTGGGGGAGATTCTCTTCAATCTCTTCTTTAATCTTCGTGACCGATTTTTTTGCTATATCATCGTCGGTTAGATTAATGGTAGACACAGCATAATCAGGTGTATAGTATGAGTAGACAGACTCGATTTCAAAGGATGATTGATTATCATATAAGTACTGTTCAAGCCGGTCAACAGATTCTTTAACTGTATCCAGTGTATAGGATGCATTCAGGTTATATTGAAGGTTTAATCGACGGTCTTCAACCCGTGGAAACATGTCCACGGTCATAAAGGATAGTGGAATTGCACCACTTAAAAAAAGCAGTGTAATAAATAGCACCGAAATTTTTCTTCTTTCAAGAAACCATCGTAAAAAACCGGCATATTTATCTGCCAGTTTATCAATCGAAGTTCTTTTCGGTGACTTTTTTGGCGGTTTAACTTTGGATGCAAGCAGCGGAATTACCGTCAGTGAAATGATCAATGAAGCAAGCAGTGAGATGATAATGGCCATCCCTATATAATACATATGCTGTGAGATGAAGCTCTCATTTACCACATTCGGCAAAAACACTATAATTGATGTGAGAGTCCCGGCAGTAACGGCAATCGAAACTTCACGCGCTCCCATTAATGAGGCTTTTTTTGGAGATAAACCTTTGCGCTGGAATCGATGAATATTTTCTGTTACTACCACGGCATTATCAACCAGCATACCAATGGCCAACATTAATCCCATCATGGAGAGAATGTTCAGGCTGATATCGAGAAAAAAGAAAAAACCAAGAGTAACAATAAGAGAAAAGGGGACAGCTGTGGCTACAATCATGGTTGTACCAAAATGCCGCAGGAATAAGTACAGCACAAAAATAGAGAAGAATGCACCAATCATGCCCGCGTTAAACAGCTCTTTAAGGGAACTTAAAATGCCATTTGCCTGATTGAACATTTCATAGATCTGAATTCCTTCCATCTCGGGCAACTTGTTGATCTCTTCAATTTCAGCCATCACCAGGTTGACCACTTCCACAACATTTGCTGTAGACTCTTTTGTGATATCAAGACCAACAGCGTACTTCTGATCCAGGTGGCGGGCATAATCTCTTCTGGGGGTTTTATAGTGCACCTCAGCAATATCCTTAACCCTGATATTATTATCGGAAATGATCAGGTTTTCGATATCCTCGTAATTACGAATATCGGCAAGCGGTCGAACCATATATCGCATTCCGGCATCAGATATTTTACCGGCAGACATTGAAAAATTTGCCTGTTGAAGGGTTCTGCTCAGCTCGTTTATATCAATGTTATAGGCGCTGATTCGAGCAGGATCAAGCTCAATACGAATCTCCTTCTTTTCCACTCCGTACATATTCACCTGACCAACACCGGGAATACGTTCAAGTCGCTGCTGCAGATTACGATTCAGCAGTTCGTAAGAGTTAGAAAGATCGCGATTACTGGAAATTCGCAGGTTTAATGTAGGTGCATCTCCATCTTGAAATTTAAAGATCTCATAGTATTCAAAATCATCAGGTAGCTGATTTCGGATACTTTCGATCTTCTCCTTTATCTCTATTGCTTTTATGTCGATATCGGTTCCCTGCTTGAATAGAACTACGACACCTGCATTGTTTTCGCCGGAATTGGAATTAATCTGTTCCACACCGCTTAACGTTGCCAGCACTTCTTCAATGGGACGTGCAATATTTTCGTTGACCTCCATCGGAGTTGCATTAGGATAGGGCAGCTGAACAAATGCACCGGGAAAAGTGATGTTGGGCATAAATTCGAGCGGAACCATGCGCGTTGCTATCAAACCAACTACAATTAAACTCACAAAAACCATCAGCGTGGTAACCGGCCGGCGAAGTGAAATATCGGTTATATGCATGATTAATTCCTCGCTTTCGAACTATTTATTAGGCAGTTTATGAAGCAGAGGCTGTCCCTAAGAGAGTGGGAAAAATAGCTTCTAATCATTGCGTTATCCCGGACCCCGATCCGGGATCTCCTGCCTATATTAGGGATGGGAGATTCCGCATCAAGTGAGGGATGACGCCCTTTTTGGACAGCCTCCCAGGAAGGGGCTTCTACATTCAGAAATGCATTAACAAAACTCATGACAACTCCTCCTCAACAGAATACTGTTTCCGATCCATCACGGCATACATAACAGGGATCACTACAAGTGTCAGAAGGGTTGAGACCAGCAATCCGCCAATTACCGTAATTCCCATAGGTGCTCTTAATTCGGCGCCATCTCCAAAACCGATGGCAAGAGGAAGAAGTGCAAGAACCGTGGTTAGGGTTGTCATTAAAATGGGTCGAAGGCGTGATTTTCCACCTTGGCGAATGGCCTCCATTTTCTCCATTCCTTTGTGTCTCATTTGATTGATCAAGTCGATCAAAACAATTGCATTATTTACCACGATTCCGGCAAGCAATATCAAACCGATAAAGACAACCACACTTATGGTTGTGCCGGTGAGAAAGAGGGCAAGAATTGCGCCCACCAATGCAAGAGGAATAGTAAAGAGTATGATGAACGGATGAAGCAGCGACTCGAACTGTGATGCCATCACCAGGTAAACAAGAAATACTGCCAACGCAAGGGCGAAGAGGAGTGAGCGGAAGGAGTCAGACATCTCTTCGTTCTGCCCACCGATTCGAGCAAAAATACCGGGAGGAAAAGTTGTTTCATTCAGTGCAAGCTGAATCTCTTCGGCGGCTTCACCTAAATCTCCAAAATTTAAGTTCGCTGAAACTATAGCCACTCGCTGCTGTGCAATACGTCGTATTTCACCGGGTCCGTTCACAACCTGAACAGTAGCAATAGCGCTGAGAGGTATGGCCCGCTCAGCTCCCGGGTTTACAACAATTCGCTGAATTTCTTCAATTGAGGCGCGGTCTGTTTCCTGTGCACGAACAAGAACGTCAATTTTACGATCTCTCCACGAATACCTTGTGGCAACGTCACCTCGAATACTACTAACTATTCTATTGGCTACATCATGAACCTGAAGACCGTATGATGAGGCACGGTCACGATCGAAAAGAATTTGAACTTCCGGACTTCCGATTTCCATGGTACTTTTCACATCTGCAAAGCGTGGATTTCCACTTAATTTGGCAGAAATTGCATCGCCGGCTTTTTTAAGATTATCCAGGTCAAACCCACTGATCTCTATCTCAACAGGAGTTTTGAAAGTGAATAGTTCAGGCCGGCCAAATTTGTATTGTAAACCGGGAATCTGTTGCAGGGATGCACGCATGGTTTCAATAACCTGCTGTTCATTTGCGCGGGAACTTCCGGAGGCAAGAGAAACACTTAGTTCACCACGATTTTCACCTCCTGCATCAGGGTTTGCATTCATCTTGTTACCCGTTCCGGCCACGGCAAATGTTGTGCGAACACCATCAACATTCTTCGTTTTATTTTGTACAGAGCGTAAAGCAGAATCGGTTTTTTCGATAGGAGTTCCGGGCGGAAGCTCAAACTGAACATTAAATTCACCTTGTGATAACTCAGGAATAAGCACAACACCAATCTTCGGAACCAGTGCAAGAGAGCCGGCAAAAATTAAAATGGCTGATATTAAAACAGTTGCTTTGTGCTTTAGAGACCAACTTAACAGAGACTCATACACATTTTCCACTGCACTGTAAAACACATTAAACATATAAATAAAAGGGGAGATGAGTAATTTTATAAATTTTGAAATCCATCTAACGATAAATCGAATGCCTTTTGTGATATATGTTGGTATAGTATGAAAGAGGAAAAGGCGAACGGAACGTAAAATACGCCCAAGTTTTGTTTTGGGCTCTGCTAATTCTAAAGGTGGGAGCTCTTTTTTATCGCCGCCCAGAGATGACATCATCGGGATTAAGGTCAGCGCCACAATTAATGAAGCAAGCAGTGAGAACGTAACGGTAAGTGCCTGGTCGCGAAACAGCTGACCGGCAATTCCATCTACAAATACGAGTGGAAAAAATACAGCAATTGTAGTGAGGGTAGAGGCTACCACGGCCATCCCCACTTCACCGGCTCCATCTTGGGCAGCTTTGAGAATACTTTTCCCCTGCTCTTTATGACGGGCAATGTTTTCAAGAACCACGATGGAGTTATCCACCAGCATTCCAATACCCAATACAATTCCACCCAGCGACATGATATTGAGGGAGATGCTGTTTCCATACATTAAATTAAATGTGGCGATTACAGAAACGGGAATGGAGACCGAAATAATGACGGTAGCCCAAAAATTTCGAAGGAATAGATAGAGAATCAGTACTGCTAAAAGGCCGCCGATAATACCGGCATTTTTCACCTCATTTACTGCCGATGAGATAAATACAGATTGATCATACACTTTTTCCAGTTTCATTCCTGCCGGAAGATTCTTGCCGACTTGGTTCATCCGCTGATTCACCACATTGGCCGCCGCCACAGTATTGGCATCTCCTTCCTTATAGATGGCAATTTCAACAGCTTCGGAACCGTTCAGACGGGTAATGGCTTCCCTTTCCTTAAAGGATTGAACTACATCAGCTACATCTTTTAAATAAACAGGAGAGCCTTCGCTACGGACAAGTACCACGTTACGAATTTGATCAACGGTCTGGAATTGATTAAGTGTACGAACCAGATATTGCTGAGCACCTTCTTCAAGTCGTCCACCTGATAGGTTTACATTCTCAGCTTGTAATATCTGAGTTATAATTTCAATTGGAATATTTAACTGGGAAAGTCTTTGCTGGTCAATATTTACCTGAATCTCTTCCTCGAGTCCTCCACTGATTTTTACGGATGCGACTCCCGGGGCTGATTCCAGATTTCTTTTAAACTGTTCATCTG
>JBGTFX010000230.1:0-4658 GCA_041747055.1 Balneolaceae bacterium | reverse complement strand
CGTTTTAAGATGAATGTTACATGATTTAATTAAACAATTTTCAGGCTTCCTGCATTTGCTTTTTCATTAAGTTCTTTAATTCTGGCTGGAACATCATCAGCCTTAAATACACTGCTTCCTGCAACAAGCACATCGGCTCCGGCCTGTACAAGCTTCTGAATGTTTTGAAGACCTACGCCGCCATCTATTTCAATCAAGAAATTATAATCTTTTTCTTGTTTGATCAGCGATAAAGTTTTCACCTTTTCGTATGTAGATTCAATAAATTTTTGTCCTCCAAACCCGGGATTAACACTCATCAATAAAACTAAATCAACATCAGCTAATATTGGTTCAATAAGTGAAATTGAAGTGGCCGGATTGATGACAACCCCTGTCATACAACCATGATCCTGAATATTTTGAATGGTTCTGTGAAGGTGCGGACACGCCTCATAGTGTACAGAAATCAAGTCTGCACCTGCATTTACAAACGATTCAATATACTGATCCGGATTTTCAATCATCAGGTGAACATCTAAAAAAGCATCAGGTGCTGCTCTTCCGGCTGCCTCAACAATCATGGGACCATAACTGATATTGGGTACAAAATGTCCGTCCATAATATCGCAATGTAACCACTCAATACCTGCTTTGGTACAAGTTTGAATATCATCGCCAAGGTTGGCAAAGTCTGCGGCTAAAATAGAGGGGGCTAATACAGGGAGTGAAAAGTTCATTATCAGGTTTTAATTGTTGTTGTCATCATCTTCGGTTGGGGGAGGGAGAGTGGTATCTGCATCAACAGCTCCGCTTTCTGATTCTTCACGAGCATCAAACTGTTCCGATACTATCAGCGTAAGAGTTTCCCCCTCGGTTAACTCTGTTTCATTTGGGGTGAAAGACAGAACGGTATTCGGTACTACATCACGGCTGGCCTGAAAACGAATTTCACCAACCCGTAATCCGGCACGTCTAATTCTTTGCTGGGCTTCGGAAAGGCTTTGCCCTACAATTTCTGGAACTGAAACTATTCGGTCGCCAAGGCCGTCACTAATTACTAAGTTTATGGTAGTCCCTCGTGCTACTGTATCGCCAGGCGCTAAAGACTGACGTAAAATTGTATTTCTAAAACGGGATGATTCATAACTTCTCGTTCCCACAGTAAATCCATAATTTTCGATCTGAATTTCGGCGTTTCTTAATGTTAAACTCACTACATCAGGAACAACAGCGGTGGGCCTTACTTCAGTATTCACGGTGAGATAGACCTTTCTATTTGGCTTAACAATTTGCAGTGCAGCAGGCGCTTGATCAATGATATAATCAGCCGGATACACAGAATTTGCCCTACGGTCTAACACTTCATGGCGCAGTCCATATAGCTCAAGTTTTTCCTGTGCTTCTTCAAGTGAAATCTTTGTAACATCAGGTACAGTTACTCCCTGGTTGAAATTTGTAAAACCCGGCATAATATAGAACTGTAGCACAAGTGCTAAAATAAATCCCGCACTAACAATACCTCCAATGATGGAGTAAAAAAGTTTACTGGTTAAGATTTTTTTAATCGTTTCCATACCTGAAAATAAGACTTTCTTCACGTTCTTAGAAGTTATAATGAAGTTGAAATTGCTGTTCTGGAATAACGCTTGTAATTGTTCTAAAGCTGTTTTGTTTCAGTTTAAACGTGAAATAACTGTCGAATGAGGAGATGAAATGATTTTCAATGAGCGGAGAAATCTAATTCCGTGAAATCCACATTTATATGCAGAGAGCCGTTAAATTTTTGTTTAGATGGAATTTCTGCATAAAAAATGAACGATCGAGATCAACTGGGTGAAATTAGTGCAGGAAATGAAGACAAAAAAAGAGCAACGCTATAGAAGATAAAACGTTGCTCTTAAAATGTATAAAAAATTATGAGTGTTGCTAAACTTATTTAAATGCCAGTAGCAAACTTAATCTAATTGTATTAGCAAGGGGATGGTCTTCTTCGAGTGTATAGAGGTAGCTAAAATCTACGCCTATTATATTGTATCGTAATCCTGCGCCAAGTGTGATAAACCGACGGTTGCCATTTTCTTCGTGCTCATGGTAATAGCCTGTTCGAAGTGCAAACTGTTTGTTGTACCAATATTCAAGACCGGTGCCGAACATAAGTTGATCAATTAAATTTAAAGACACCGTTTCAGATCCATTAAAACGTTCGAATGATCCCCACGATTTAAAAAGAGCTTCAAAAGAACCCATTGACTGGTATGTATCCGGATCTCCGTCCTGTCCTGTGATTCGTTCGTTTCTAGCCATTACTTTCGAGATATCATTTGCAAAGGTAAGTGTATTTAAACCTTGGGAGTCTAATTCAATTGAAAATGCCGTACCGACTCGTAAAACAGTAGGAAGAGGATCCTTCTGAGGATTATCTGTGTACTGGATGCCTGGCCCAAGATTTGAAAGGTTTAAACCTGCATTAAAGGTAGCATTTTTATTACCAACCATAAATGGGTCAGTTTTGTACAAAGTAGCTAAATCAATACCAATACTTGAACCGGGATTAATTTTTTGCCCACCCACTTCTCCATCTGCAAGTGAACTATATATAAATCTAAGCCCGGTACCCAATGCAAGATTTCTATTTATTTCAAAACCATAAGAGAGTCCACCGGCAAGTTCAAAACTGTTAAATCGTCCCATATCAAGCCCTGTCTCATCAGTACGAACCTGCTCTCCTAAATTTAGAAAGGTAATGTGTCCACCAATGGTACCAATCCCTTCTATAAAATAGGTGCCAACTAAGTTGTCGTAGAAGAGGTCGGCATTAAAAGCCGGCAACCAATTTGCATGAGTGATACTAATTTGATTTTGTGTTTGGAAAGCTAATCCGGCTGGATTCCAAAAAATTGCAGAGGCATTATCCGCTAAGGCCACTCCCGTATTCCCCATTCCGGCACCTCTTGAATCGGGTTCAATTTGCAGAAATGGAACAGCTGTTACTCCAACTTGGGCATTTGTTTGTGTAAAAACTCCGCCTAATAAAAATAAAGCTGTGACAGATAAAGCTAATTTTCTCATAGTAAAGGATTATGTAAAAGTGTAATTAGGAGCAGCCAAATTATAATCGACAGCATATTAGCATGAGTGTTAATTAAAAATAAAAAAAAATAATTAACCACAATGTACTAATTAAACGGTTTTTTTTTACCTGTTTATTAGTGAACCATTTAATCAATTAAAAACAACGAATTTATCTGTAGCTTTAGCTCTATAAGATATGATTTGAATACGATTTACACATCAGATAATACATTCACACATTGTGAAAGTCAACAAGATGGTTTTGAATATAAAAAATCCTAATGTTAAAGCATTTCTACAACCATGGCTGATGCTCCACCACCACCATTGCAAATACCTGCAGCTCCTAATGTACCATTCGTTTTCTTTAAAGCGTGTAGTAGAGTTACCATAATTCTTGCACCTGAGCATCCTATTGGGTGGCCAATACTTACCGCACCGCCATGGATATTTACTTTTTCAGGATTTAATTCGAGCAATTGATTGTTAATCAGAGAAACGACACTAAATGCTTCGTTAATTTCAAAAAGATCAACATCATTTTTGGTTATCCCGGCTCGTTTAAAAGCTAATGGAATTGCATCTGCCGGGGCAGTAGTAAACCATTCCGGAGCTTTTGCAGCACTTGCATGACTCCTGATCCGGGCAATTGGTGTGAGTCCAAGTTCTTTTGCTTTTTCTTCACTCATAAGTAAAACTGCGGCAGCTCCATCATTAATACTGCTGGCATTGGCAGCCGTAACTGTTCCTTCTTTGTCAAAGACAGGACGGAGACTCGGTATTTTTTCAAAATTAACTTTTCCTAATTCCTCATCCATTTCCACCTTCGTAACATTCCCTTTTCTGTCTTTTACCTTCATTACAGTAATTTCATTAGAAAATGAACCCTCCTCGTAAGCTTTAATTGCTCGTTTATAAGAGGTAATGGCAAACTCATCCTGTTGTTCACGGCTGATGTTACATTCACTTGCACAAAGTTCAGCGGCATTTCCCATATGGAAATCGTTATAAACATCCCACAGTCCATCTTTTATAATCCCATCCTGTGTTTGAGCATGACCTAATTTTGATCCGAAACGATGTTTATCGAGGTAATAGGGTACATTGCTCATGCTCTCCATTCCGCCGGCAATCATAATATCAGATTGTCCTAACGCAATTTGGTCTGCAGCAATCATTATGGATTTCATTCCTGATGCACAGACTTTATTAACAGTAGTTGAAGGGGTTTTGTCTGATAAGCCGGCTTTTATTGCCGCCTGACGCGCAGGAGCTTGTCCAATTCCGGCCGTTAATACATTACCCATTATCACTTCTTGAACATCTTCGTGTTTAATCCCGGCTGATTTTATGGTTTCAAGAATGACTGCTGCACCTAGTTCGGGAGCGGTGAAAGATGATAAACTTCCACCAAATGAACCGATAGGAGTTCTTTTTGCTTCAACTATAACTACGTTTTTCATTTTAGAATGAGCTTTAAAAATTATTTATGAATTCAGTGATTGTTTCAAGTCATCAATTAAATCTTCGGCATCTTCAATTCCAACAGATAAACGAATGAGTGAATCAAATAGTCCTGCTTTTTCACGTACAGCCTTAGGAAT
>JBGTFX010000229.1:0-3652 GCA_041747055.1 Balneolaceae bacterium | reverse complement strand
GGGCCGATTGTTATAGGATTTTTATCCATAACGTCTGCTGCTGTTCCTTGCTTTGAACCATCATTTTTTTCAAGATAACGAATTAATTTTTTCTTCGTTATAATTCCTTTCAGCTCTCCGGCTTTATCTTCAACGGGAATATGGTTAATGTTTCGCCATTCCATAATCTTTAAAATCATTTCAGCAATATAATCTTCCGTTACGGTGATTAGGTCCGTACTCATAATACTGCTTACGCTATCGTACTGAATTTTAACTGATTCCGCTTCTTTTAGTGTTACGACTTCCCATTCGTCTACCGTTTTACCGGATCTGTTACGTTTCGAAATTAGTGCAGTAAGTATAACGGATGCTTCTTCCTTTCCATATTTTTCTTTTAGTTTCCGATAACTGCTTACCATCCAACGAGCTCCGGTAGCTTTTTTTTCGGCTCTCTTTTGAATGATGTTGAGGTATTTGTTGATATCTTTTTTATCCACCATCATTTTGCTTAGCCCTTCGCGCGCTATTGGCAAAAGTTTTTCAAGAATTAGTCTTTCTGCGGATATCAACTCTCCCTCCCAAACCATTCCGCTTTGGATACCCCACATGGCTGCCTTATAAAAATTTTCCCTGGCTTCCTGAAAATCAATATTTCCCCAATTATCGGCATAAGCTTCAGGCATATTTGACATTAATCCGGACCAAAAGGCATGGTTGGCAATTTCGTCTGTTATCGTGGGGCCTGACGGCAGATATCTATTTTCAATCCGTAGGTGAGGTTTTCCATCCGAGATACCATAACATGCCCTATTCCATTTATAGATGGTTCCGTTATGGAGTTGTAAAGCATCCAATTTCGGTATCTCTCCCCTCTCAAGTAAGTCAAGCGAATCTTCTTCAATATCAGTTAAAAATAGAATTGTATGCCGGGCAATATCATTTTTAAATACATCTGCTGCATTTTCAATCCATCGGTTTCCGAAAGAGACCCTGTGTTCACGCTCTCGCAGATGAAATCCTTTACTTCTGGTATCAATACTTTGCTGAAAAAGTGCAATTCGGGTTTCTTCCCAAAGCTGTTTGCCCAGCAGTAGCGGGGAGTTTGCGGCAACCGACAACACCGGTCCAGCGAGCATCTGAGACCAATTATAAGCATCCGCAAAATTTTCGGGTTGAACCTGATAGTGGCACTGAAAACTAGTGTTACAGGCTTCGTAAAGAATATTGTTATGAGTGATCAACAGCTCATCTACACCTAAAATGTTGAGCTCAAAATCGTGACCTCGTAATTCAAGAATTATTTTTGCAAGTTCTTCATATCTCTGTTTTGGTGTCATGTATTTAATCTGAACCGCTCTGTAATCGATGGAGGGTAAGATCCCTACCAGGATTATATGTTCTTCAAAATCGGAAGCAGCCTTTTCCGCTTTGGTTAGAAGTTTACGCAACTGATTTTCCATTTGTGAATAACACTTGCCCTTCAAAACAATTGGATCCAGGTTAATTTCAAGGTTATATCGGGCCAGTTCAGGAGTGAAATGGGGATCATTTACTTTTTGGAGAACTTCAAGTGCATGAAGAGAGGGCTTATAATATTTATCCACTAAGTAAAATTCCTGTTCGGCTCCGATCCTTGTCACTCCGCTTTCAAACTGCCCCTCTGCAAGCATCTTTTCAATTGCCTCCACATCGTGCAATAAATGAACAAGAAATTTCTTTTTAGAATCTGTATCTCTTGCAATAGATATATGATGACTGCCCATCCCTTTTATTTTTTAATTAATGGTGACTCTATTTTTTAACTCAGCCTACTCTCATTTTTTTTATCAGTATGCAGATGTTTTAGTAACCGTTTGGTAATCGTCATATAATTCTGCTCAGTGATGATGCCAACAAGCCTGTTGTTTTTAACTACCGGCAGACATCCGATTCTTTGGCTATCCATTATATCGATCGCCTCTAAAATAGATGCTTCAGGGTGAATCGTAATAGGATTCTTAATCATCACATCATCTACAGAATTACTTCCCTCTCCTTCTTCATGAATGATGTTGTTATACTCCCGGAAAACCATTCGCATACTAACCAAACCCACAAGGTGCTTGCTGTCGTCCTCAACCGGCACATAACGAATGCGTCGCCAGTTAATCAGGTTAGCGACAAGTTCAAGAATATCATCTTTTTGAACCGTAAACAGATCGGTTGTCATAAACTCTTCTACCAGAAGTGATGATGGCTGCCACATCTCCATATCATCCACTTTAGCCAAACCCCATTTATGCGCCGGCTCTCCCTTATTCTGATTTTTGATCATCGCGTTTGTCGTTGCAGTCAATGCCTGTTCGCGAGTCACAGATTTTGAAAGGGAGTTGTACGATTTGATGATCCAATAACTTCCCGTCTGACCCACTTCAGTCCTCTCTTTTATAATATCTAAATAACTTGTGATATCTCCATCATCAACCCCAACATTTTTTAGTCCCTGTTTTGCAAGTGGAAGTAATTCTTTGCAAATCAGATCTACGGCAGTGTAATTGGAATCGTTTGTCCAGCGAAATTTGGTATCCAGACCCAGCTTCGAAGCTGCAAAAAAGTTCATTTTGGCATCATCAAAATCCAACACTTTTCTAATGTCGGGGTACTCTTCATCCATCCCATTTAACAGTCCCAGCCAAAAAGCTGCGTTAGCAATTTCATCGGTTACAGTGGGTCCGGAAGGAAACACGCGATTTTCAATTCGTAAATGCGGCTTCCCGTTGCTGATTCCATAGCATGGCCTGTTCCAACGATAAACAGTTCCATTATGAATCTGGAGCGCACGAAGCTCGGGAACTTTCCCTTCATTCATTAACGCTTCCACATCCTCATCCACTTCCGAACTTAAAATCACCCTGTATCTCGCAATATCTTCCTGATAGATTTCTAAAATACTGTCTTTCAGCCACTGATTTCCAAACGTCACTCTGGGGCTTGAATCCCTCAGGTGATCACCTACCTGACGCGTATCCACCGATTGGTGAAAAAGAGCAATCCGTGTTTCACTCCAAAGACGTTTTCCGAAAAGCAGAGGTGAATTAACGGCGCTTGCCAAAACCGGTCCTGTGATAGCCTGAGCCAAATTATACTTGTTTACAAAATCATCAGGGTTCACCTGAAGGTGGACCTGAAATCCAGTATTACACGCCTCCAACAGCGGGGTATTAAAACGCATAAGCAGCTCATCAGCTCCCTGAATCCGTAAATCGTACTCATCTCCGCGTAATTTATTTATAGCATTACAAAGGGCACGATATCGCGGAAGCGGTGTCAGATTTGATATATCCAGATCTGATTTTCGTATTGTTGGCAACACACCGGCCAGCACAATATCGCCATCCATATCCCGTACTGCTTTTCGTACAATTTCCAATAATTTTTGAATATTCGCTTCCATTTCAGATAGGCATTTATCCTTAAATAGGAGCGGCTTTAGATTGGCTTCCAGGTTAAATTTGGCTAATTCGGTAGTAAAACTATCGTGGCCCATAGCTTCCAGCAGCTCCATAGCAATCGGTGCCCTGCAACGACCAGTCCAATAGAGCGAGCACGATCAACTCAAGGCTCTCATCAACCGCACCGTATCGGTCGTGCTGAAAGATGGCATCGGGATGCATCCAGATGGCGGCGGAGT
>JBGTFX010000228.1:0-2111 GCA_041747055.1 Balneolaceae bacterium | reverse complement strand
CGGCCGCTCCCAATTGTTAAACTCTCCTACCAGAAATAAATCTCCATCCCCACGGTAGTTCACATTCACAAATACAACTCCATCTCCCTCATCACTCCACCTGGGATTAACGTTTTTCGATCTGCCACTCATTAAACCTGAAACCGGAAATGTGTACCGTATATTCAGTGCCGTATGAATATCCGAAATTGACTCCTGTTCAGCCGGTAAAAACTGTACGTGTGAAAGAGTGGCCGTTGCTGTAATTCTTTCAAAAAAGGTGCGCGAGAGTGAAACACCGGTTCGAATTAAACGATCTGCATCTTCCACTATCGTTTCCCCGCCATTTGCGGGTGGCCCTCCAATAGGCGGTATTCCCCCAGCCCCTGTCCCCCCGGTGGTTGTTACAATTTCCGTCGAATATTGATCTGTTGCTGCCTGTAAAGATAATCTCCAGTTCTGTTTGATAATTCTCTCTAACCCAACAGATAATGTATGATTTCTTACCAAGTCTTCATTGAAGTTTCCATTAAATCCGGCTTTAATTCTCCAGTTAAACGATGGCCATGTCTCAATTTCCAGTCCGTATAGGTCCAGTCGATCAGAAAACTCGCCGGGCTCTTCTTGATCCAGAAAACTATATTTTCTAAAAGATGACCCGGCTCTGGCACGTATTCGGGTAAAAAAGCTGGGAGACCATGTCAGCGATGGCAAAACTGAAACCAGGCTTCGATCGTAACTTGACGAAAACTGACTTCCCGACACTTGTACCTCCGTCAACCACCTTGAGCTTAGTCGATATCGTAAATTTGAGTTGGCATAGACACCACTCCAGTTTGTGCGTTCATCAAACAACGGCTGATAAACATATCCTGTAGAAAAATCCCCTGAAAAATTTCCGGCGTTCCAAAGCAATTGACCCGATGGCGATACTGAAGCATAACCGCCAAAGTCAGACCGGTTCCACTCATTAATAAATGGGTTCAGGAATGTGTTGGATGTAAAACCATAGCCTGCGTCTACATTTAAGAATGCTTCCACATTCTGAGAATAAGCGGTATGTGCATAAGTCATCATAATTATACAGCTTAGAGCAATTTTTCTCATAAATAAATCACAGCATTTTTATTTCCAAAACCATCATCGCGTTGAACATCTGCAAGAGGATCCGTTACCCACTCGTCGCCGTTTTTCACAAACATATAGTGATGTTCGCCTCTTTCAACGGGAACCAATCCTGTCCATACTCGTTTACCGTCCATCATCTGGCTGTCCATTTCTATGGGTTCCCAATCGCTGAAATTACCCGCAACAGCCAACTGATCAGCACTTTCGTCGATGTATACAAATCGTATCCATACTCTTTCTTCACTGTCAGCAGCAGATGCAAATTCCATTTCAGATGTAATTCCCGTAACTGGTTCTTTATCTGTTAAAGGATTTATCAGAAAAAGAAATCCGGACAATAATACTACGGGCAGGGCATAAACAAATGCCGGAGAAAATTGCCGTGGTTGGAACCATGATAAAACCGTTTGCTTCAGTAAATCTATATAGGAAACTGATTCTTCAGAAACTGAATCTTTTTCCATTTGATAAATATAACTCATCACATCATCCGAGAAGTTATCGGGGACTGAAAATGATTGAATGTCCGGTTCACTTTTTGATAGAGATTCGCCCAAAAATCGTTCGAATTTCAGCATCGATCGCATTTCCGCATCATCCGCAATCATGTGCAAAACCATCGTCTCCTCATTGGGAGAAAGCTCATCATCAAAAAACTTCTGTAAGAGTTCTTCGGGGTTTTTGTGGTTTGATGTATTCATAATAATTGTCCGTTCTCTAAAAGTTGTTTTAACTCTGATCGAGCTCTGTGCACCCTTACTTTTAAGGCACTTTCCGATATATTCATCTCCTCTGAAATAGCTTTATAACTCATGCCATCTCTGTATCTCATCAATAAAGGTTCAGATTTATCAGGCGAAAGCTTGTTAACTGCATCAAAAAGAGATTTAGTTTGTTCCGCTTTTTCCATCTCTTCATCAGGCTGATCGTTTTCACTCACTTCCCGTTCAGCAAAATCTTCATCCATCTCACTAAACCGCCTATTCGATCGCCGTATATTCTTA
>JBGTFX010000227.1:0-14949 GCA_041747055.1 Balneolaceae bacterium | reverse complement strand
TCAAAACCTACAAACTTTTTTGAATTTTATTGTTTGATCTAATATTCCTCGGTAGCTCAGTGGCAGAGCAATCGGCTGTTAACCGATCGGTCGTAGGTTCGAATCCTACCCGGGGAGCTTTAAAGCCTCTTAAGTTAATTCTTAAGAGGCTTTTTTTATGCGATATACATCTTCTAATTAATGGCTAACCAGATGGCAAATATTAACTTGTACCCCCACAATGAAATTCTATCCCGGCAGAGCAATCGGCTGTTACTCCGACAGCTGTCGGAGCGTAGGTTCGAATCCTACCCGGGGAGCCAAAAGCCTCTTGAAAATTTATTGTAAGAGGCTTTTTTTATGGCTATGAATTACTATCTCTACATTCTATGTTCCGAACTAAAGGAGATTTACTACTACGGCTCTTCTGATGATCCACTGCGACGTTTAGATTACCATAATCACGAGCAGAAGGGTTTCACCCAGCGTTTTAGACCCTGGAAAATTGTCTTTATTCAGGGGTTCAAAACACGTAAACAAGCTGAGACTGCTGAGAAACTGGTCAAAGGTTGGAAAAGCAAAAAGATGTCCCGTCTATTAATTGAAGGAAAAATTAAGCTTGAAGATTATATATGACCATATAGCAGAGCAATCGTCTGTTCCGACAGCTGTCGGAGCGAAGGTTCCCCCGCCTTTCTGACCAGAATTGCCCTACATGCAGATTAAACTCAACAGAAGTGCGATTTGAAAAAGCACAGAAAATTGAGAATTCATATTTTACAAGTACCACATTTAGTTCTGTGCAAATTCAATTTTTTTCAAATATGTACAGGCAGCTTGAGACTTGCATCTTTCAGTGCCTAATCAAATTCAATTATATCCGCGGTAATCGTTATTGTTGCTTGAGTATAAAAGATATAGTTAGTTGTCGCTGCATCATATTGTACATTTACCAGGGCTAATTTTTTACCCTCTACAGATGTGTGTTCCTCTTCAAAAGTAGTCCAGAGGTCTTCGCGGGCATCTTTGTACAATGTTCTTGAGCCTTTCAAGGGAATCAGTCCGAATGACTGTGTGGCTATGCCCCAGGAATGACTGCCGCCCAAAATAAATGCTGATTTGGCTGAACCCGTTACGTTTTTTGCAACAATATGATAATTGCCTTCGCGCAATTGAACCTCTGTTGAATTACTTGCTATAAAAACGCCGGAATTACCGCAGCCGGAGATAAAAAAACTGAAAGCAAACAAAGCGAATAGTAAATTACGATTCATTATAGTATAAGATTAAGGATTAATATTAATTGAAATAATACGTAGGATTTCATAGATGAGTTACGTTTTAAAAAAAATTGAAAGAATTAATTTTCATACGTTCAAATAAATCGCATAACATTGGCATAATACCAACGCTATTCATGTTATCATCCCCCCCTACACAGGTTTAGTCAACTTCTAAACAATTTCTATAAAAAAATCGCACTGCGAACTCGTCTACTTAAACTGGTTTTATAGTAGTATTATGGTCATGTTTATAGAATATTTACATTTATTTTCGCTGGTCTTTCAATTCAAACGGCAATGACTTATATGTGTCAAATAACTTTTGTGATAATGATTTGCTAACGTTACTCAAAAAAAACTTCAAAGGTTGGAAAAGCAAAAAGATGACCCGGCTATTAATTGAAGGGAAATTAAGCTGGAGATTATATGTGACCATATAGCAGCAATCGTCTGTTACTCCGACAGCTGTCGGAGCGTAGCCCCCCGAAATCGGGGCCGGGGGCAAGTACGGCACTTGTCATACAAGTTTGTGAAAAGCTTTTAATTCCGATAAACCTACTTCCTCCCCTATTCAAAGCAAAAAAAAATCCCGTCGGCCTACCAAAGTATGGAATACCCAACGGGATTGAATGTCTTAATTAATGAGATTAATCAGATCAAACCAATGCTTTCATGTAATCTCTTCGCATTTGTGCGATAGAAGAAATACTGATCCCCACCGGACAAACGGCTTCACATTCTGCGTGATTTGAGCAATCACCAAATCCTTCGTCGGCCATTTGGTCAACCATCGCAACGGTTCGTTTCTCTCGTTCAGGTTGTCCCTGAGGCAGGCTGTTCAGGTGGGCCAGCTTTGCACCGGTAAACAGTGATGCAGATGAATTCGGACAAGCGGCTACACAAGCGCCGCAACCTATACAGGTTGCATAATCGAAAGCTTCATTGGCACTGTCTTGTCCCACAGGAATCAAGTTCGCTTCAGGAGCAGATCCGGTTTTCACGGATACATAACCACCCGCTTCTATAATTCGGTCTAATGAACTGCGGTCAACAACAAGATCTCTCACAATCGGGAAAGCCTTTGCCCGAGGCGGCTCAACTACAATAGTATCACCATCGTTGTAATTTCGCATGTGCAGCTGACAAACAGCGGTCAGATGCTTAGGCCCGTGAGCTTTTCCGTTAATCACAAGGTTACATGAACCGCAAATTCCCTCGCGGCAATCATAATCAAACTCAACAGGAATCTTTCCTTCTTTGATCAGTTTCTCATTTAGAACATCCAGCATTTCTAAAAACGACATGTGCTCGCTAACACCACTCAACTTGTAATCCTGGAATTCACCTTCAACAGCGGCGCTTTCCTGACGCCATACCTTTAAATTAATTGTCATTTCACTCATAATAGACCCTTATTTGTAACTTCTTTGTTTCAATTCCACGAACTCAAAATTGAGCGGTTCTTTGTGCAGAGTTGTTTCCAACTTACCGTTTACTCCGCCATATTCCCACGCTGATACGTATGAGAACTCATCATCGTTCCGAAGAGCTTCTCCTTCTTCTGTTTGATATTCCTCGCGCAGGTGACATCCGGCAGATTCATCTCGATCAAGCGCATCTATTGCCATTAGTTCGGCCAACTCAAAGAAATCAGCTACACGCTGGGCAAATTCCAGGTATTTGTTGTAATAGGTTGAATCGCCCGGAACCCGAACATTTTCGTAAAATTCTTTTCGAAGAGCTCTAATCTGTTTAATAGCTTCTTCCAAACCTTCCTTAGATCTGGAAATACCAACTTTATCCCACATAATCTTACCCAGCTCACGATGGAATTCCACAACGGTTTTATCTCCATTAATGGAGAGCAGCTTATCAAGATTTTTGCTCGATGATTCTGCTGCCTCGTTAAAAGCTTCGTGATCAGTGGAAATCTTTGGAAATTCTTCACCTGCAATGTAATTACCCACTGTTTGTGGAATAATGAAATATCCGTCTGATAGTCCCTGCATCAGCGCACTGGCTCCCAATCGGTTTGCTCCGTGATCAGAAAAGTTCGCTTCACCGGCTACAAATAATCCGGGAATGTTGCTCATTAGGTTGTAATCAACCCAAAGGCCACCCATAGTATAGTGGACAGCAGGGAAAATTTTCATCGGCATTTCGTAAGGATTTTCGTCCATAATATTTTCATACATATCAAAAAGGTTGCCGTACTTAGCGGCAATCGCTTCTTTTCCTTCACGTATGATTGCGTCCCTAAAATCGAGATAGACAGCTAAACCGGTTTCACCTACTCCCATTCCTTCGTCTGTAACAATCTTGGCATTACGGGATGCAACATCTCGCGGCACAAGGTTTCCAAAACTTGGGTATTTCTCTTCGAGGTAGTAGAAACGATCCTCTTCAGGAATATCGGTCGGATTTCGTTCGTCCTTAGGATCTCTTGGAACCCAAACACGTCCATCATTTCTCAAACTTTCACTCATCAGCGTCAGCTTTGATTGATAATCGCCACTTACGGGAATACAAGTCGGGTGAATTTGTACATAGCATGGATTTGCAAAAGCAGCTCCGCGTTTATGACATCTCCATGCGGCTGTTACGTTTGAATTTTTAGCATTTGTAGATAGATAAAATACATTTCCATATCCACCGGTGCAGAGAACTACGGCATCAGCTTCAAATCGATTGATGGTTCCATCAATCAAATTTCTTGTAATAATCCCGCGAGCCTTTCCATCAACCAACACAAGGTCAAGCATTTCATGACGGGGATAATTTTTGATTTTCCCTGCATGAACTTCTTTCATCATAGATTGATAAGCACCTAACAACAACTGCTGACCGGTTTGGCCACGGGCATAGAATGTTCGGGACACCTGGGCACCACCAAAAGAGCGGTTATCTAATAATCCGCCATATTCACGGGCAAATGGAACGCCCTGTGCTACGGCTTGATCAATAATTCTGTTTGAATTTTCTGCTAACCGGTAAACATTTGCTTCACGGCTTCTGTAATCCCCTCCTTTAATGGTATCATAAAAGAGGCGCCATACACTATCTCCATCATTTTGATAGTTTTTTGCAGCATTAATTCCACCCTGAGCGGCAATACTGTGGGCTCGTCGGGCAGAATCCTGAATACAAAAAGTTGAAACCTGGTAACCAAGTTCTGCCAAACTGGATGCGGCTGATGCTCCGGCCAGTCCTGTTCCAACAACGATTACTTTATGCTTACGCTTATTGTTGGGAGAAACAAGTTTAAGATCTTTCAGGTGCCGGCTCCACTTCTCTTCAAGGGGTCCTTCGGGTATATTTGAATCTAATTTCATAAAATTATGGTCTTATCAATTATGTATAAATGATTATTGACACTGTATTAAAGCGGCTTCACAACCCCCGCCAAAGTAGATGTAAAGTGGCATAAACAGAAATCCAACGGCAATAAGTATCGCCATTACAACACCGAGTGAATAAATCATTGCAGAGATCTTTTTATTGTGAATGGAGAGTGATGTGAACGCACTCCAAATTCCGTGACCTAAATGAGTCCCCAAAAGCAGCATTACAAAAGCGTAACCAAAAGCATAATATGGATTCTGGAATGTCTCCAGTACAAGAGACTTTATATCGTGTGTTTGTTGGCCATCAATCGTTACAGTTCCCATATCACCCAGTGCAAATGTATTGATATGAAATATCACAAAAATAATAAGGACAACACCTGTAAACGCCATACTTCGTGAACTCAGGCTTTGCTTACTAGGACCACCTTTGCTGCTGTATACCGCGTATTTTTGTGGGCGGGCTTTTCGTTTATTCCACCAGATGGAAAGGCCAATCCAGGCGTGAATAACAAATGTGACTAATAATCCAACTCTGGCAAACCATAAAAGTGGGCCAAAATTATGGAGAGTTAATGAATAACGATTCATCGCGTCGGGCTCGCCAAAAATAGAAAGGTTACCACCCAAATGAAAAATGACAAATAAGACAAGAAACAGTCCGGTTAGTCCGGTAAGTATTTTACGGCCAACCTGAGAGGTAGCAGCTTTTAAGAGTGAGGGCATATTTTATTTTAATCTTTTGCTAAACACTGCGATGATATATAAACTTAGACAATAACGGATCGCCGCGTAGTTTGGTTCCTTTTTGTGCTGTTAAAAGTCGCCTAATTTGGCGTAAAAGGCAAGGTTTAAGCGCTTTTCAAATATCCATTTTTCTTATTCAGATATCATCTAAACAGTATTATTAAATCTCAGTTTTTTAATTATCCTCTTGTACTCTATAACACAGACATATACAGCCGACTATCGCATTAAAGGCTCGAAATTTTTAAGCTGCATCACCCCGGCTGACTCTACCAAAGCTGCTGAGAAATATCTTGAAGAAATTAAATCGTTGCACCCTACAGCGACTCATCACAGTTATGCATTTCGGGTTGATCCGGGAAATTTGATGGAGTTTAGTCAGGACGATGGCGAACCAAGCGGTACTGCGGGACCACCTATTTTAAATGTTCTGCGGTCATCAGACCTTGTAAACGTTATGTCTATTGTTGTTCGTTATTATGGCGGCACGAATCTTGGAAAAAGCGGGTTAATAGATGCATACGGAAAAGCTGTGGAACAAGCCCTTGAAAATGCAAAATTGAAAATAATTGTACCCACACAACAATTTTCCATTACCTACCCCTACAATCAACAATCGGCTATTGATAAGTTAAAACATACATTTACTCTTTTTGAGATTGATGCAATCTATGCAGAAAATGTTACTTTACAGGTGGGGTGTCCGGTAGATGAGCAAGCAGCCGTTTTTAATGCACTATCATCAATGGAACATCTTGCCATTGAAGTAGAAAAAATGGGACAGTCCTATCATATTCATTCATGATCAGACACACGAAGTCTTTTGAAACTTCGCGTGTCTTTTACTAATTGACAATTTAGATACAAACAACCCGACAGCGTACGAAGCGATGTTCCTGTCTGCGTTGTTGGATCTTAGGAAAGACCTCTAAGGTTTTAAAATACCTGGAGGTCTGCCAACGCTGACAGGTCAACTTTAACATTCATATTATCAACAAAAACAATTTATAAAGATGAAAATTTATACAAAAAGGGGTGATTTTGGTGAAACAGCGATGTTTGGAGGAGCCAAAACTAAAAAAAGTAATATCCGAATTCATGCCTACGGAACTGTTGATGAACTGAATTCTACCATCGGGATGATTCTCTCCTACTCCATTTCTGATGAAGGAAAAGAAATGTTGATGCAGGTTCAGAATGATCTTTTTGTTGTAGGAGCATCCCTTGCAACACCTAATCCGGAAAAATCACGGATTGATGAAGTGGCTGATAAAGAAATTGAACAACTCGAACAGTGGATTGATAAACTTGAAGAAAATCTCCCGCCACTAAAATCTTTTATTTTACCGGGTGGTTCGGGCGCTGGATCAACCCTGCATTTTTCAAGAACCGTATGCCGGCGTGCTGAACGAGAAACCGTTGCCTTGGCTGAAGAAGAAACTATTTCACCTAAAAATGTAATTTACCTAAACAGGCTGTCTGATTTTCTGTTTGTTTTAGCCCGTTATGAAAATATGAAGCAAGATATTAAAGAGACTCCCTGGATTCCTGCGAAATCGTAGGTTAATACAGTTAATCTAATCACTTAGCTCTGCTGCGTGATTGAGGTGATTCGCAGCTTTGCTTCGTGGCGGCAATTAAGAGTGAGCGGAGCTACGTAACCTGATTGATGTAAGAGCTGCGTGTTTGGGTTACACAGAAGAGTTGCGTATCCAGTACCCTCTCGTGACGCAGCCCTGCTGCGTGAGGAGAGGCACCACTAATTAACCACAAACAAAAAATCAATCATTATGTCAAAATCCATTGAACTAACACCAAGCTGGAAACGCTGGTTTTGGGGCTACTTTTTTTGGATTCTATTGGTTCCCCTTTTCGGAATCGGACTGTTTGTACTATGGAAAGTTCACACTAAAAAGAACTCTGTTATTTACGAAGTTTCTAATCATCAGATTAAAAGTGTGGATAAAAAGATGTCACAATCAATTGATCTTGCAAACGTCACGTCCATTGATGTGGAGCAGAACTGGCTCGATCAAAAACTGGGCATTGGTGACCTGTTGCTTACTACCGATTCTCGAGAGCTTCGGATATTAGGTCAGACTGAGCCCAATGAGCTTTCGAATATGATTGCCCAAGCCGTGCAGGCAGAACGAAAACGGGTAAAAGACCTCAACAAAGTAAAACCAAAACAGGTTGAACACCCTACTCCCGGCACGCTTGACCGAATGGATTATCTCACCGGTTTATGGCAGCAGGGACTCATCACAAATGAAGAGTTCGAGGAAGAGAGAAAGCATTTCGAAAAGTAGAAATCTTTTTTTGTACCAACCCTTGCCCCTCCTATTACAGGAGGTTAGCATTTCAGCTACATGATTTCTACATAATTAGTTTACCCTTCGTGAACCTTCGCGCCATCGTGACTTCGTGGCAAATCCATGACAATCATGAAATAATACACGATTTTCTTTACCACGAAGGCGCAAAGACCCGAAGAAACAATTTCTGCTAAACTCCGCGTAAGACTCAGATTATTAACTTTAACGCAGAACATAATATCCGGAAGAGTTTAAAAATTAACTATGGATTCTAAAACTTCAGCCTTAAATGGTTCTATCAGATTATTCAAGTACTATAAGATGTTATCGGAAAAAACGATCGCACAGCTAACTGATGAAGAACTGCATCAAACACTTTCCGATGAGCTGAATTCCGTTTCTGTTTTGATGAAACATCTCTCCGGGAATATGATATCACGCTGGACAAATTTCAGAACGGAAGATGGAGAAAAGCAGTGGCGCATGAGAGAGAATGAATTTATTGATGATTTAAAAACTCGTGCCGAACTGCTCGAATATTGGGAAAGAGGTTGGGAAATCTTATTTGATTCGCTCAACTCTGTTAAGGACGAAGAAATCAACGATATCATCTACATCCGTAACGAAGGACATACCATCCTTGAGGCTGTTGAAAGACATCTTGCACATGTGGCTTATCACACCGGCCAAATTGTGATGCTGGCAAGATGGATGCGTGGAAAAAGCTGGGAAACCTTAACCATTCCGAAAGGAAAAACCGAAGAGTTCAATCAAGAGAAGTTTAGCCAGAAAAAATCTAAAGGATTCTATAAAGACCGGTTGGATTAAGATTGTTTAAAAAGAATTAACTGTTTTGGGGAGTATCACAATAAGTATATATAACACAGCAATCGCCCTGCCGATCCGATTGATTGCAAGATTTGCCATGACTTTCGTTTGTTTATATAGTTATAGATTAGCGGGTTTACACCCATAACTTCAGCTCTCCTGAAGCTTTTTTTTAACGCCACTCTTCTGATATATTCTCTGTCTAATCATTTTTGACTGAAAAATTGGTAATGTTATAAACATGTAAGAACCAAAAGATTGACATCAATTAAAAATTATGTCAGATTACCATTGTAATAAAAGAGAAAAGAAAAAATCAGAGAGAAAAAAAATGAAAGTAGCGATAGTCGTTTTAGCAGATACTGAAACACACGAATCATAAGGCCGAATAACAAATGCACTTTCCTTTGCAAAAGAGTTGAAAGAAGGTAACGATGAGATACATGTTATTTTTGATGGGGCCGGAACTAAATGGATTCCTGAATTAGAAGACGAAAATCATAAAGCCAACCCTTTATATCAAGCCATTAAAGAAGATATAGATGGGGCCTGCAAATTTTGCAGTAAAGCTTTTGGTGTATTAGAGGACGTGCAAAAGTCAGATGTTAAATTACTTGATGATTATGAAGATCATCCTAGTCTACGGACGTACTTAAGCAGAGGCTTTCAGTTAGTGACTTTTTGATGCCCTGAAAAATATTTAGGTATTTATTTACTTCAAGTAGGTGCATACTGTTTTTTAAAATCAATTGCTTTTAAAAATACCTGATGCATAAGCTGTGTCAGAAACCTAAAAATACCGAATAATGAAGATCACCGCACAAAATCCAGAGAAGATCAAAATATTAATGAGAGAGGCGAAAAATGTACTGGACAGAAATTGGACGGGATCTTTTACACGTCCGGCCGAAGGCCAATATCCATATCAATGGTCATGGGATTCAGTATTTATTGCTATGGGATATTCTCACTACAATCAGGAACGGGCCGAACAAGAGTATCGTCATCTATTAAGCGGACAGTGGAAAAATGGAATGATACCTCAAATTAATTTTAGTGATAAAAAATCTGAGAGTTACTTTCCCGGGCCTGATTTTTGGCAGGTGGAAAAATCTGAACATGCTCCAAAACATCCAAAGACTTCAGGAATCTGTCAACCTCCTATTCACGCAGTTGGCCTTCTTCATCTGCTTAAACATGCACCTGATCGAGAACGGGCGCTGAACTTTTGCAAAGAAATTTTTCCGAAACTGGAAGCATGGCATCAGTATTTATACAGGGAACGGGATCCATTTGATGAAGGACTGGCTTATATCAGACATCCCTGGGAGTCGGGACAGGATAATTCTCCAATTTGGAATGAAGTTTTGAATGCCCTTATTCTTGAACCGGATCAAATTCCCTATTACGTCCGCAAAGACATCAGACTCATTGATCCCTCTGAAAGACCTACTGATGATGATTATGACAAATTTGTTTATTTATTACTTTTTTCACGTGAGCGAAACTACAATGAAGAGAGAATTTTAAAAGACGACTGTCCTTTCCTGATGCAGGATGTCCTTTTTAATACCTTGCTTTGCAAGGCAAATCAAGATTTAGCAGAAATAGCCGGAATTATTGGTAAAGACCCTACTCCTTTTCTCAATTGGGCAAAAAAAACTACAACTTCCATTAATAACAAGCTTTGGTATGATCAGGAAGCAATGTACGCGGATTATGATTTAAGAGCAGATAAAAAAGTACAAGCTCGTGTATTATCTGGATTCATCCCACTATATGCCGGAATACCTGATGAAATTAAAAAAAATAAAATATTCAACTACCTGAACACACATTGTTTCTGCCAAATGACTGATGAATGTTTTCCGGCGCCTACTTTTGATCGTAGCAGAGACGGCTATTCTTCCAGACTTTATTGGCGGGGCCCTGTTTGGATTAACATGAATTGGCTTCTAAAAAAAGGGCTTGAACAGTATGGCTTTGAAGATTACGTAGCCCAGTTAAATCATTCAATTATGGAATTAACACAAAAAAGTGGATTCAGGGAATATTATGACACAGATGATGGCAAGGGTTATGGCGCAGATAATTTTTCCTGGACGGCTTCTCTCCTTATAGATGTACTTTATGACAAAAAAGCTTAAAAAAATGGAAAGAAAACAAGACTTCCAGTTCAAGATTACAGGCAAATAACTAATTAAAAATAATCGATACTATTGGTTTTTAAGAATAGGGTATTACCGATGTTTCTTATTTCAAGGATTAAAATAAGTTGGGAAATCCTTTTCTCTTTTTGTTAAATGGTAACTTGGTAAATAGAAGGGCAAACCAATAAAATGTTAATGACCATCATAACACAAAAAAAAGGAGCCCTAAATAATTGATCCCGAGAATTAAAGGATTCAAAAATCAAAGGCTCCTGAGTATTGATCAGAAAGATTTTCAGTAGAATACCTTACTTATTTACTGTTTAATTCAAGATTAATTACAAGATCCACATCACTGCCAACTACCATTGTAGCAGCCCAGTCACCAACACCCACACCGAAATCTCTTCTATCCAGTACTGCATTAGCTGTAATACCGGCAACTTTAGCACCTTCCATCATAGGATGATCCATAGTTCCAAGATGTGTGAAAGGAAGATCGAAGTTTTTGGTTTGATCCCGTATTGTTAGTTCTCCACGTGCGATGTAATTATTCTCACCTGTTTTCTCAATTGTATTACTCACAAAACGTATGTTAGACCATTGAGATGTGTTAAAGAAGTCTGCAGACTTTAAATGATCATCTCTATCGGCATTATTAGTGTTAATACTTTCAACAGGAATGGTTACATCTATTTTGCTATTCTTCAAATCAGCAGGATCAAAAGTAATATCTGCTTCAAAATTATCAAACGTACCGTTTACAGGAGTAAAGAAATGACGAATAGAGAAATTTATCGCACTATGACTTTTGTCAACTGTCCAGCTTTTTGTGACAATCTTATCAGAATTATCAATTGTAAATGCTGTACCTAACAATAATAAAATTGAGGTCAATGTTAGAAAAATTAGTTGTTTTATTTTGTACATGTTTTTTTGTTGAGTTTTAATTAAACAGTAAAAAACTGATTTTTTATGTTCTTACTGTTTAGACGTTATCGGCAATAAACATCTTACCTCCGAAGAGAATTTTTTGATAAAAAAAATTAAGTTACCACCTTTACTAAATGAAGTATAGAGTTGAGTAAGTTTAAAGAGTCCATCACATAAACAATACCCGTAAGAATAGATCAAGTGGCCGCATCTATAGAACTGAATAATCAATCAGAAATAAAAAAACACCAATTATGGGATGTTATAATTCAACAGTCGTTAATGCACCAGCTGATCTAGTGTGGGAAACAATAAAAGATTTTCACAACCTTTCATGGAGTGAAAATATAGTTTCAGACGTAGAAAAAGTTGGAGATAAAGAAGGCACCGAAGTTGGGGCCAAACGAGTTTTAAATGAAGCATTTCACGAAACACTTCTTTCTGTCGACAATGAAGAAAAGAAATTTACTTATAGTATAGATGACGGCCCTGATGCTGTATCAAAAGATAACGTAAGTGGATATGTTGGAACTGTTCAGGTTTTTCCTGTAAGTGACACAGATGAGACGTTCGTTTTGTGGGCATCAGAATGGGATTCAGCAAAAAATGATACCGTTGCTGATTTCTGTAACCCTATCTACCATGCGTTATTACAAGATCTTAAAAGCCATTTTTCCTAATAATTGTATGATTTCTACACTAGCTCTTTGAATTCATGCAATTAACCGACAAATTGCTATACTGACAACTTTAAGCTTAAAAAAGTATCAGTATAGCAGTTTAATCAAAATATTTAAATGACTTCGTATGGCCTTAAACGAAAAACAGAACGAACTATGCAGCGAAAGTCGTTGGGACTTTTCTGATTTAACAACCCTCTACGTAAACTGCACACTAAAACCAGGCTCTCAGCTTTCTCATACCGAAGGACTTATGAATGTTTCTAAGGAAATAATGGAGAAAAATGGTGTAAAAACAGAGATGATACGACCCGTTGACTACAACCTCCCTCCCGGGGTCTACCCCAATATGAAAGAACATGGATTTGATAGCGACGACTGGCCGAATATTCAAAAAAAGGTAATGGATGCTGATATTCTCATTATTGGTACTCCTATTTGGTTAGGTGAAAAGTCATCCGAATGCACGAAAGTCATAGAACGATTGTATAGCTATTCTGCGGAGCTTAATAAAAAAGGCCAGTATGCTTATTATGGGAAAACCGGGGGATGTATTATTACCGGAAATGAGGACGGGATAAAACATTGTGCCATGAACATTCTGTACAGCCTTCAGCATTTAGGATATGTAATTCCTCCACAGGCTGATGCCGGTTGGATAGGTGAAGCCGGACCAGGTGCTTCTTACTTAGATGAAGGATCCGGAGGGCCCGAAAATGATTTCACACAACGTAATACCACATTTCTTACATGGAATTTGTTGCATATGGCCAGAATACTGAAAGATCAGGGGGGAATTCCTGCACATGGAAATCAGCGATCAGAATGGGATGCCGGGTGCAAACCCGATAACGAAAATCCGGAACACCGGTAAAAGTTTAAAATGAAGGGTAAGAGTTTTATGGGTTAAGACATCCTATGAAAATCCCCCATTATTTAAACTTAACCTAATCTGACAATCTTATGAAACAATTAGATAAATATGCTCATACGGCACATTGGTTTCTGCGAATAGCATTTATAAGTGTATTTCTATACCACGGCTTGGAAAAACTCGGCGATCTTCAGGGTTTTTCGCAAATGTCCGGTATGCCTATAGCAATGGCATTTATAGTAGCTATATTTGAAACATTTGGTGGTTTACTCATTTTTGCAGGTGGTTTTAAGAAAGAATGGGACTTAATAACCCGAATTGGAGCTTTGCTTATTATACCTATTATGCTGGGAGCTATTTTTATGGTGCATTGGGGACAATGGAGCTTTATGGCTACTGAAACGCATCCAATGGGTGGTATGGAGTTCCAGGTAACCTTGCTGTTTGGAGCTGTTTATTTGTTCCTAAAAGGTAATCTTGTAAATCGGGGATCAGGTTTAGAGGGCCAGAGCGTTTAGACTTTCTTAATTTCTGAACTCCTTTTGCGCTTACCTCAATTCAATCCTGAAGATCATCCCTTACCTACAGGAAGGGGTGATCATTTATTTTATAAAAAAAAACTGCAAGGTACCCCGGATGCAACCTCTGCCCACCTCCATTAAATAGAAACCATGGAATTCTTTAAAAATTCGCTCTTCTGAATTTTTTAATCCTGTAATAGGATATCAAATTTATTTGAACCGGGAAGATTATCCAGGGGTAGCATGCAGCCGATATCAGTCGTGCCGTCTCCTTTTTGCTCCAGGCATAAACCGGCAATGTACTTTACCTGGAAACGCCCTTCCAGGAACCCAATGTGATCGTCGCTGCCGGGCGGCACAGTATCGGGACCGCTAATCAACAGCTGATCGGTTCGTTCATCGCCGGGTTGCAAAACAACAGGATTTAGAATGCACTCCGCTTCTTGAGATGGACCCGGTGCATACGCAGATTGTTCAAATTCAGCGTTCTGGTCGCCAGATAACTAATGGCATAGATCGGCGGCCGATCATTACATCGTCGCAGATATACCGTTTCTGATGTATTGTTTTGTATTGTGGCTGTCAGATCAAATTCATAACGGGAATTATCCTTTTGATCTTTTTCTACGGATTGGGCAATATAAGAGGATTTATCTGTTTGAATCCGAACGTTCTCTCCGGGAAAATCACTTTCTGCAAAGATTACCTCAAATTCATTCGATTGAGGCCACTCCGAACGAGACAGTGAGCACCCTTCTTTAATATCCCCATGGTGTTCATCTATACAATCCTCTGATGATACTTCCCAGTATGAGATCTGGAACATTCCTTCCAAAATACCGAAGTGTTGATTGGTACCAAATTCCCATTTTCCGGGGCCTCTTGCTTTCAGCACATCTTCGCGCACTTCACCGCCTTCTACGGTTATAACACCTGTTTCACCTTTACATACTCCTTTATAGGCAGATATTATTTCATCTTCTGAACCAGGAAGGTTCAGAATAGGGGCCGGGAAGGCACCACCTTCAGCAGGAAAACATCCAATCAGAAATCTCTGTTTATCTCCTGTATTTTCATACCGGGAAATCACTTCAAACTCATATATCGGCCGCAAATGACCAAGGATATTTATTGTTATGGAAGAGTAGAGTTGTTGGTCGGTTGTTATTTGTGGTTCCATAGAAGGCCCGGTATCTGACATACAGCTTGTTAATAAGAATAGAAAAATCAGAAAAACCGCCCTTCTAAAGAATAAAACGTTTGTATTCGACATAAGTCTTAGTTTTTTATGATCT
>JBGTFX010000226.1:0-5823 GCA_041747055.1 Balneolaceae bacterium | reverse complement strand
CCATATACTGCTTAAACCCGGTATTTCCCATCCCCCAGTAAATTCCCATGGGGCCTTCGTAACTTTCAATCTGCTTGTAGCCAAATTCAGACAGCTGACGCAGGGTTCCTTCGGGATCATTCGGAATGACATCACGAAGTGTATAGAGCTGAACCCCAAAATCCAGTTCATTGCGAGTTGCAGGTCCGCATGCTTTTAAAAATGGGACGGTTCCAATGGCAAGTCCGGTTACAAGTGCACCGGATGTTTTCAAGAAGGATTTACGAGAATAGCTCATGAAGTGAGAGGATTAAAAAGTTAAGATTGTTAGATATAGGCAAAAAATCTCCTCAAAGATTATAGCGAAGTTGGCCTATTTCTTCAATGTTTAATTGTAGAGGTTAAAAAAGGTAACACTACTTCGCCAATCTCTTCAACTCACTCAACAGCAAGAGCGCCTCAATTGGGGTCATTCGTTCGGGATCGCTGGCATCCAGTTTATTGAGTAAAGTTTCGATATTTGGATCTATTTGTGATCCAAAAAGTGTCATTTGCGGCAACGTGCTTTGACTCTCAACCTGTTTCACCGTCCGTTTTGCAGCCTCTTTTTTATCGGCCGTTTTCTTCACTGCGCCATTTCCCTCGTGGCTCACATCCAGCGTGTGACCTTCAAGATTTGACAAAATTTCCTTGGCTCGTTCAATAACCACCTGCGGTAATCCCGCCATATTAGCAACCTGAATTCCGTAGCTGTGATCCGCTCCCCCACGAACCAGTTTCCTCAAAAAAATCACCTTTCCATCATGCTCTTTCACCTGCACATTGAAATTTTTGATCCTGTCGTATCGGCTCTCCAATTCACTCAGTTCATGGTAGTGAGTCGCAAAAAGAGTTTTCGCTGCCACTTCGGGCTTGTTATGAAGATATTCGGATAGCGACCAAGCGATACTCAATCCATCAAACGTACTCGTTCCCCGCCCGACTTCATCCAGCAGGATCAGAGATTTGGGCGTAGCATTATTCAAAATATTGGCCGCTTCATTCATCTCCACCAAAAATGTACTTTCGCCGGCTGCAAGATTATCCGATGCGCCTACGCGGGTAAAGATTTTATCGACCATCCCAATTTTTGCACTCGCTGCGGGGACAAAACACCCCACCTGTGCCATCAGCACCAACAACCCAACCTGACGCAAAATCACACTTTTACCCGCCATGTTTGGCCCGGTAATCATCAGGATCTGAAACTCGCTGTTATCCAGGTAAATATCATTGGGGATAAACGGCTCACCGGCATCCAGGGTTTTTTCCACCACCGGGTGACGAGATTTTTTCACGTCAATCACATCTTCGGAATTTATTTCCGGCCGGGCATAGTTGTTTCGGAAAGAGACCTCAGCAAAACTTTGCAGGCAGTCCAGATCTGCCATCGCGCCGGCTATCTGCTGTATCTGATCGGCAAAATCAGCCACATACAATCGAAGTTCTTCAAACAGTTCTCCCTCCAGCGTCTTACTCCTATCTTCCGCCGACAGCACTTTCTCTTCCACCTCTTTCAACTCGGGTGTGATGTATCTCTCCGAATTCACCAGAGTCTGCTTGCGAATAAAATGCTCAGGTACTTTATCCTTATGAGTGTTGGTCACCTCAATGTAGTACCCAAACACTTTGTTGTACCCAATTTTCAGCGACGGAATTCCCGCCTCTTTTGCCAGTTTATCTTTAATTCGAGCGATATACTGCTTTCCGTTGCGGGCAATTTCGCGAAGCTCATCCAGGTTTTCATTAAAACCATCATTGAATATTCCGCCATCACGAATACTTGCGGGCGGCTCCTCCATAATTGCTTTCTCTATTCGCTCCTGAACATCCAACAGAAGCTTTAACCGGCCGTTAACATCCGATAACAATTCATTTTCAAGATTGGCGATCTGCATTTTAATTCTCGGCATCTGAGCCAGAGAAAGCTGAAGCTGCTTCAAATCCCGCGCATTTGTCCGCCCAACGCTAATCCGGCTAATCAGCCGCTCCATATCACCCACCTGCTCCAGCTCCTCACGAAGTTTTTCGCGGCGTTCGTGATCTTTATTCAGCACCGAAACCGCTTCAAGCCGCTGCTCAATGGGTTTCACCTGCTTTAGCGGACGCATAATCCATTTCCTTAATAATCGTCCACCCATCGCAGTGCAGGTATCATCCAATATTGAGACAAGTGTCCCCTCTGTTCCGCCCTCTTGCAGCGTGGAAATCAACTCGAGATTTCGTTTTGTGGATCCATCAAGCGACATGTAATCCGCATTTTCGTAGGCATACAGTCGTTTAATATGGCCCAGCGACGATTTTTGAGTCTCCTGCATGTAGTGCAAAAGTGCCCCCGCCGAAACATGAGCCATCTCCAACTCCTCTACTCCATACCCTTTCAGCGAGTGGGTTTGAAAATGTTCTGTCAGAAGTTTGTACCCGTACTCGCCCTCATAAATCCAATCCTCCATCACAGTTGTATTATACTTCTGCAGCGGCGCATCCAGCTTATTTTTGATCTTTTTTTGAACCAGCAATTCCGACGGCTGCAAAGATTGCAACAGCGTTTCGAGCTGATTTACAGAAACCTGACTAAGCGCAAATTCTCCGGTAGAAATATCCGAAAACGCCACGCCTGCCGTTCCGCCTGCAAGGAAAACAGAAGCGATGTAGTTATTTCGTTTGTGATCGAGCAGTTTATCAGAAAGGGTTATTCCCGGCGTTGTTATCTCTGTTACTTCGCGGTTTACAATTTTCCGGCCTCCCTCTTTTGCCTCATCAGGGCTCTCGGTCTGTTCGCAAATGGCCACCCGATAACCTCGTTTCACCAGTTTGGGCAGATACGTATCGAGCGCATGGTATGGAAATCCGGCAAGGGGAGTTTGATCCCCCCCGTTATTTCTTTTTGTAAGGGTGATACCCAACTCTTTGCTAATCAGAACAGCATCATCGGAAAACGTTTCGTAGAAATCTCCCACCCGAAACAACAAAATTGTGCCGGGATGTTTCTCTTTTACATCAAAATACTGCCGCATCAGCGGAGTCTGGTTCTTTTTACTCATTGGATTTCGTTGAACATCAATAGGAGTGAAGATAATTCTGCCTTAACAAGAGAACAAATTACAACCTGAGCTCGACTAATAAAAAAACGAATACAGAAGTCTCCCCTAACAAGGGCTCATTTTTTGAACGCGGAGCTCACCGAGCGAAAGCGAACAACACGTAAGTGAAATTTAGAGGGGTGTCCATGGAATTTTCTAAGTTCTGATAAACATCCGCGAAGCATGCCTTCGCAACAACAAGGCTCGGATTTAGTCATTTAAGGAATAATTTTCTAAGGCTGAACCAATTACATATAGCAGAGATCCTTTTTTAACCCCTTTATTAAGGGGGACTTTTTAGTGAATTTTTGCAAAAGAAACCCGTTAAAATTATGTCTATTCTGTCTTTGGTAACTATTGCGGTTAGGATAGTCGTGAAATCAATTTATTTGCTTTAAGAATTCAACGACGTATTTTGTGTGCCAACATTATGGAATATAACTGGAAAAAATTCAAGGATTGGTGTCGTGCGGTTGGCCGGTTGACGCTAAAAAAGGATGTCTTTTTTAACGCCTCTGCAATCACCTTTAACCTTTTTCTATGCGCAATCCCATTTACACTCATCCTGATTTCCATTTTGGGGTATGTGCTTTCGGTTGATGCTGCCTTTGAAGAGTTAATGAGATATGCCCGTGAGCTTTTCCCTGCATTTACTTTCGAGAGTCAGGGTGGGGATTTAATTGAGGGTGCAGTAACGATAGAATCGCTTATCATGCCACTTGTTGAAGCCCGTCAGGTTTTTGGTATTGTAGGTTTGATTGTGTTGATGGTATTTGCTCAGGGTTTATTTCACACGCTCAAACACGTAATTTTTGAAGTATTTGATATTGAAGATCGCCGTAATCCTATAATTGAGCTTATCTATAATTTCTTCGCTTTTGGTGTGGTTGGTGGAGTATTCCTGTTTTTTACAATGGCCATTTCACTCCTTTCCCTCTACCCGCTTGATACCATTGCCATTCCTTACACAGATGTAATTATAGAACTTGGCTGGGTAACTGAATTTCTATCGCTGGTTGTTCCGATTGTTTTTACACCTATGCTGTTCTATGTGATTTTCAGATATATCAGTGAAAAGCGCATCAGCAGAAAAGTAGCCATGCTTTCTGCGTTTATATATACCCTGCTTTTTGAGATTGCCAAGTATGGAGTGGGGATCTATCTGGAATATGCTTTAACCGCCTACAGATATTTTTATCAGGGTTACACCGTTATAGTCATCATAGGTATCTGGGCTTTTTATGCGGCGGCTCTTTTTGTTATTACCTCAATAATGGCGAGAGCATTCGAAGATATCTATGAAGCTGACAAACCCTCCATAGAAAAAAATCCATATACGGCCATTTCTTGATGAAGTCCTCAATTTTACCCATTTCCTTTTACGCGAACCCCGATGTTGTTGATGTAAGCCGACAATTATTAGGAAAAATTTTATGTACTCAAATAAATGGAGAGTTCACTTCCGGTATGATAATCGAAACCGAAGCCTACTGCGGCCGGAATGATAAGGCCTGTCACGCCAACAATAATAAGCGCACCGACAGAACTGAGGTGATGTTTGGTAAACCGGGTCACGCATACATCTATTTATGTTATGGAATTCATCACCTTTTTAATGTGGTGACAAATAAGGAAGGACTTGCTGATGCAGTGCTCATCCGCGCCATCAAACCGATTGACGGACTTGACATCATTAAACAACGGAGGCAAATTTCTTCGGAAAAAAACCTATGCAATGGCCCGGGAAAGCTTACCCGGGCATTGAACATTTTCACCTCATATACGGAACATAATTTATCAGAACAGCCTATCTGGATTGAAGACCGCAACATTAAAATTACTGACGATCAAATACAATCAAGCCCAAGAATTGGTGTAGATTATGCCGGTGAAGATGCGTTAAAGCCATGGAGGTTTACGATTTTGGTGTAAATTAGAAATTAGAACGTGCCCCCCTTTGAAGGGGGGCATATTTCCTCAAAAATAGTTTAATGTTAATGAACTATTTTTCACCGGAAAGTATTAGACACTTTATAACTCAAACAAACTTAAATTTTTATGATGAATACTATACAAAAGATAACTGCTCTATCCTTTATAATTCTCCTCTCTGCATTCAGTTCAGTAGCAGCGATTAATGTAAACGATAACGACGAAGATAATGCTACCGCATGGGAAATCGATCGTGCACACAGTGCAATTAACTTCACCATCAGTCACTTCTTTACACCTGTAGACGGTACATTCTCCGATTATGCTGCTGCTGTATATTTCGACCCGGAAAACCTTGGCAACAGCAGTATTGACATAACTATTCCGGTATCAAGTGTTAATACTCGAAATGAGCGTCGAGATGGACATTTACTTTCTGAAGATTTCTTTAATGCGGAAAGATGGCCAAATATCCGATTTGTAAGCAGTACGATTGAATCAACCGGTGGAAACAATTATGTAGCCAAAGGTGAATTAACAATCCGTGATGTCACCAGGGAATTTGAGCTTCCATTTACTCTTCTCGGAGCGATGGATCACCCTATGCGTGAAAATACAACAGTTGCCGGAATTACTGCACAGGCAGACCTGATGAGAACTGACTTCGGCGTTGGCGTTGGCGATTGGGCTGCAACTGCTGTTGTAGGTGATAAAGTTGCTATTCAGCTAAACCTTGAGCTGACTGCCACTAAATAAGGGTTTACTTATTTCATTTTATAAATAGCCGGTC
>JBGTFX010000225.1:0-3569 GCA_041747055.1 Balneolaceae bacterium | reverse complement strand
ACCTTCAACCAAAATAACCTCCTCCTCTCTACGAATTTCGTTCTTAGCGAAATTCACCCCATATACAACTTCACTTTTGTTGTATACCTGGGTTTGGGCTGAGTTGACATATTTAGCCGTTTTCTTGTCATTATTTAATATTCGTCCGGCAAACGCAATTACTTTACCTGAGGGATTGAATATGGGAAACATCAGCCGATCGCGGAAAGTATCGTAAAATCCATCAGAACGTTGGCTTGGTTTCACTAAATCTGACTCTACCAAATACTCTTCATCGATACCCTCTTTTGTGGCCTCATCAAGCAGAACTGAACCTTTACCGGGGGCATAACCCAAACCAAATGTTCGAATTATTTTTTGATCGTATCCTCTCTCATCTAAATACTTTCGAGCTTTTTCTGCTTCATCTGATTCGTGCAGCTGCCGGTGAAAATAGAGTCCGGCATATTTTAAGGCGTGATAAACTCCCTCCCGAACCCGAGTTTGATCTTCGTGCCCTTCCACATGCTCATCGGGAATATCGATTCCATAGCGATCGGCAAGTGATCGAAGAGACTCAGGAAAACTGACACCCTCCATCTCCATAATAAAATTAAATACATCACCGCTCTCGCCACACCCAAAACATTTGTAAATACCGAGGCGGGGAGTCACATGAAACGACGGAGTTTTTTCATCATGGAATGGACACAGCCCCATAAATCCGCTACCGGATTTTTTGAGCTTCACATAGTCGCCAACCACCTCAACAATGTCTGCCGTATCTCTAATTTCCTCTTTTTTATTGTCGTTTATCATTTCAAGCAGTTAGAAATTTGTCCGCCTTTTGATCTAAAAGACTCCGTATAACTTACTAAAATTTCCACGAATTAAAGACCTCATATTAAAAAAGGTGAAGATTCATCCCTGTATTAAATGCACTTAATTAATCTCTTTTTGATCGTTTTTTATTCGATTAAAAAAACGCTTTTGTGGGGGTAGTTCAAAAGTTTCAAAATTTTTCATAACAAATGAACGGTACGCGATAACCATGTGTTTTTCGGTCGAGTTACAGCTCAAATAATCTCAAACTTAATCAAAAACTATGGAAGCTTTAATTGAAATGTTAGGCAATGCAACATTTGAAAACTATGTTGGTGCCGCCGAAGGGTACACCGAGATGGCTTATCAAATGTCTGCCCATGTGCTCACACTAGGTTACGCCATTATGCTGGCAGCACTGCTCTACTTTGTACTAACTATTAAAACTGTCGCCCCAAAATTTCGAACATCTTCAGTTCTCTCTGTTGTGGTTATGGTTTCCGCGTTTTTACTTCTTTTTGTTCAATCACAAAACTGGACCGGTGCTATGGTCTACGATGCTGAAACAGCACGTTACGTTTTAGGTGACGGAAATGATCTGTTTAATAATGGTTATCGTTATTTAAACTGGCTTATTGATGTACCGATGCTACTGTTTCAAATTCTTTTTGTTGTAACACTTACAAAAAGTGATTTTAGTTCTATGAGAAACCAGTTCTGGTTCTCAGGTACAGCTATGATTCTAACAGGATATGTTGGCCAGTTCTACGAAGTAGCCAATCCTACACTTTTCTTTGTATGGGGATTCATCTCAACGATTTTCTTTGTACACATTCTCATTCTTATGAAGCGTGTAATAAGTGAAGGTAAAGAAGGTGCTCCTGCAAAAGCGCAAAAGTATCTTGGATATATTTGGACACTTTTCTTCTTCTCTTGGATGCTATATCCCGGTGCATACTTAATGCCATATCTGTTCAGCTTATCAGCAGACCCTGCAATCTCTGAAATGGCTGTAGTTGCACGTCACATCACCTATACGATTGCAGATGTTTCTTCTAAAGTAATTTACGGAATCTTATTAACGCTTGCTGCTCAGGAAATGAGTAAAGCAGAAGGATATGATTACGAAAAAATGGAAAGCGCGTTATAAATACTCGTACTCGATTTAAATGTTGAGTTAGATGTCCGGCTGATTAATTTCAGTCGGACATTTTTTTGGGAATCCTATTTATTCTTTAGACCCGCCAAATTAACTCAATTTACTCTCCTTCTCTGCTTTGGCAAATCTTTCTAATGATGGTATATTCTATCCAATTTAACAGAACAAAATCCATTAAAATAAAAAGAACGTTTCATGAGTGTTTTAGTAGGAAAAGATACACGTTTGGTTGTACAAGGTTTTACGGGTAGTGAAGGAACTTTTCACTCCGAACAGATGATTGAATACGGTACGAATGTTATAGGTGGAGTTACACCGGGTAAAGGAGGGCAAAAGCACCTTGGACTTCCGGTATTTAACACCGTTGCCGATGCTGTAAAAGAAGAGGGTGCAAACACTTCTGTTATTTTTGTTCCACCGGCATTTGCAGGCGATGCCATTACAGAGGCAGCCTTCGCAGGAATTAAAGTTATAATCTGTATAACTGAAGGGATTCCTGTAAAAGACATGATTATTGCCAAAGAGATAGTTGATAGCCATGGTGCAACATTGATTGGACCTAATTGCCCCGGCGTAATCACTCCCGGCGAAGCGAAGATTGGAATTATGCCCGGCTCCATATTCATGCCCGGAAACATAGGTGTAATTTCCCGATCAGGAACGTTGACTTACGAAGCTGTTGATCAGCTTACCAAAGTAGGATTGGGACAAAGCACCGCCATCGGAATTGGCGGAGACCCTGTAATTGGAACCAATCACCTCGCTGCTGTAAAGCTTTTTCAGGATGATCCCGACACAGACGCCATTGTATTAATTGGTGAGATTGGCGGAACCGCTGAAGAAGAAGCTGCTGCTTATATCGCAAAAAATGTTGATAAGCCTGTTGTTGCATTTATCGCAGGAAGTACAGCCCCTCCGGGACGACGAATGGGCCATGCAGGAGCAATTATCTCCGGCGGAAAAGGATCAGCGCAGGATAAGAAAAAAGCATTGCGTGATGCAGGTATTACAGTTGTTGACAGCCCTGCTGATATTGGTGAAACATTAAAAGGAATGCTGTAAAGCAGAGTCTTTTATTGAAGGAAAATAAAAAAGCCATTTTAATGAAGTTTCATTGAATGGCTTTTTTTATGGATAAAAATATTATGAATTTCACTTTTCTGGCAAATCTCATCACGTAGCTCTGCTGCGTGATGTGATATGGCTGCTCAGCTGCCGGTTGTCGATACGCAGCAGAGCTGCATATCGAGTCAAATATTCGTCCCATCAGGAATGATACCATTCTTGGGCACAATCACAATTCCATCTACAACATAGTAGTTATCGTATTTGCCATCCTCTAAATGAGAACCACCCACCAATTTTACATCATTTCCAATCCTTGCATTTTTGTCGACAATGGTTCTGCTTAAATAGCAGCGTTGGCCAATTCCCATCAGTGGGCGTTCCGGATTCAGACGATCGAAATCTTCCTGGGTGGTAAAGTAATCATTTCCCATAACCACGGAGGTTTCTATAGTCGTTCCCTTCCCAACCCTTGATCGAATTCCAATTACAGACCTTTCAATTCTACTGGCCTCAATCAAACACCCTTCAGAAATAATAACAC
>JBGTFX010000224.1:0-2134 GCA_041747055.1 Balneolaceae bacterium | reverse complement strand
CTTTTGCAATAGTGTTAAATGAAGATCCACCTGAAATAGAACCCATAACCACACTTGTTCGTGGCCGTTTTGGCAGCCTTATATCATTTATTTTATTAATCACTTCATTTAGGGTGAGTATGGCGCTTGCATCGCCAAACCGAGACCAATCATACATTTCAGGAACCTTACAGGTGATTTCTCCCCGCAGCATTCCAATGGATGTGTAACTTAGCCTACCCAGTTCTACTCCCTCAATACAAATTCCTTCCGTAATGTTGAACGAGTTGTTATCAAGAAAAAACCGAACTCCTTCAAGATCTCCGCGCCCCAGGCTTTTTACTCCGCCTAATAAAACCAGATCTTGTTTCAGCGTAATATCCAGCTCTTGCAACAGATATGGCAGAGTAGATAAAACCGCCAGTCCTAAACTATTATCGGCCACTCCCGGCCCTGAAATGGAATGACTTGATACCTGCATGGTATGATCTGTTTTTGATGAAAAAACAGTGTCAGCATGTGCATTTACTAAAATGGCTTTTTCTCCTTCCGATCCATTTAGCACCCCAATACCATTGCCACAATCATCTATCGAATTGTCGGTTAATCCGGCTTCATTAAACCGATTTAGCAGAAATTCTATCCTGTCAGATTCTTTGAATGAAGGTGCCGGAATTTCACCGATCATCACCAGATTTGCCAATAGTATCTCCCTAAACTCTTTAAGCTCTTCCCTGATTTCGGGAAGCTTCTTGATTAATTTCTTTATAGACATAAACTATTATTTATGATATTTGTTGATTTACTCTTAAAATGATGAAAAATATCAACATCGAACAGTTTTTATTTAATTATTTAAAAACGTCTAGCTAAATCTGAGGTAAAAATGAAGTCTAATTTAAACTGAATCGGTAATCAGCAGTTTTAATTTTTGTGATATTTGATCAACAATTAAATAGAGAGAGGGAATAACAAACAATGTCAGCAGCGTGCTAATTAAAAGACCACCTACAACTGAAAGTGCGAGAGGCTGCATAAGTTCAGCACCTTCACCCATTCCAAAAGCAAGTGGAAGCATACCGAAAATTGTGGTTAGAGTGGTCATTATAATGGGGCGGAAACGTATACGTCCGGCGTCAAGAGCCGCTTCAAATGGAGACAGTCCTTTTTCCAATTTTCCAATTTCTATGTATTCAACAAGGAGAATAGCGTTGTTTACAACAATTCCCACAAGTAGAATCACACCGAGAAGTACCGGCGCCCCAAGAGTTGCATCAGCAGCCCATAAAATTAATGCCACACCGATTAAGGCAAGAGGTGCTGCTGTTAAAATTACAAGCGGATTGGCAAGGCGTTCATATTGTACGACCATCACCACAAATACCAGGAAAAGTGCCAAAAGCGTGACGCTCAATAAATTACGGTTTGTTTCCTCTATCACTTCTTCCTCGCCTCCGTAAATCAGCGTATAGCCTTCGGGCAGCTCAAAATTTTGCAGACGTTCACGCACTATACTATTAACTGTCCCAACATCAGATACTTCCCGATTCACATTTCCATTGATGCGGTAAATACGAACCTGATTCTCACGTTCAATATGTGCCGGACCGTCAGTTAATGAAAAGGTAGCTACATCCCCCAGACGAATAGACTCATTATCTTCACGAAACAGCAGAAGGTTCGAAAGATCTTCGGTATTGGTTACCCGATCTCTTGGAAGCATTACGCGAACATCATACTCGGTAATTCCGGTACTGTATCGGGTGGGGACAGATCCTCCCACTGCTGTTTGGAGTGCTCTTCCCACATCAGAAACGTTCATCCCGTAGTCGGAGGCTCGTTGTCTGTCAGCCCGTATACTTAGAAGAGGTGTTCGGTCATCCCGTGCGATTTCAATATCATCCATTCCCGAAATGCCTTGAAGTTGAGGAAGCATATCACGCCCAAGACGGTCGAGTGTTTCAATCTCATCACCTACAATCCCAATTGAGATATCTGCCCCGGCAAGATTTGTTCGGATTCCGGGAATGCTCGGTGGGCTTGCTGATAGTCGTGCCCCAGGAATTTCCAGTTCGTCCAGTTTTTCCTGCATCTGGATTACCCATCGTCCGGCTGACATATTGCGTTGAGAAGCGGGTGTAAGCTGAACGGAAAA
>JBGTFX010000223.1:0-3811 GCA_041747055.1 Balneolaceae bacterium | reverse complement strand
ACAAAGTAATAGCTGCATATATGAATTTTTTAAAGACTTTTTTAGCCTCTATTTTAGGCACCATTTTAGGGGTGTTAGTATTGGTGCTCATTTTATTTGCAACACTTATGAGCAGTGCATCCGATCCCGAACCCTATGTTCGTTCCAACACGGTTTTATCATTTAGTATTTCAGGTGATATTCCTGCTCGAATTTCCCCCGATCCATTCGAGGAACTATTTAACCCTTCACCGGGTGATAGAGTTTCCCTTCTTACACTCAAACAAAATCTTGAAAAAGCTGCCGCAGATGATAACATCAAAGGTGTCTGGATTCAAACCAATCAGGTAATGGCATCGTGGGCAAACCTTGAGACTGCCTACAAGTATCTCGAAGAGTTTAAAAAAAGTGGGAAATTCCTCTATTTCAGTACCGATGATATTGGCATGAATGAGAAAGCTTACTTTTTAGCCTCACAGGCAGATTCTGTATTCTCCCCGCGAGAAACCGGGTTTGAATTCGATGGATTTGTTGCACAGCTGAGTTTTTACAGAGGCTTTTTCAATAAAATTGGCCTGGAACCGGAAATTGTAAGAGTGGGTAAATACAAATCAGCCGTAGAGCCATTTATGAGGGAAGAAAGTTCACCCGAAAGCCGTGAGCAGATCACCGATATTCTCAATTCAACAACCAATACATTTGTAGCAGCAATTGAAAAACGTACAGGTAAAAGTGCCGGTGAAATTCATGACTTGCTCAACACGCCGAGTGTAAACCGGCTTCAGTTTGCTTTGGATAACGGTTTGATCGATGAGTTTGCTTACCCTGACGAAGTTGAAAAACACATTAAAAATCGCATTGGCCTCGAAGAAGATGATGACCTGCGAACCATTGGGTTTGGCCGCTACAGCAGAGTAAGCAGATCAAGTGCAGGACTCGATCGTATAGATACATCAGACAAAATCGCTGTTATTTATGCCTCTGGACTGATCGCTCCTGTTTTCGAAGAATCTCCATTTGGACCTTCAACCGGGATAAATGCAAAATCCATTAAGCGTCAGTTAGACAGCGCCGTTGATGATGACAATGTTAAAGCAATTGTATTTCATATTAACAGTGGCGGCGGTGCTCCAAGTACCTCCGATATGATCTGGCACTATTTGCGACAGGCATCAGAAAGTAAACCGGTGATCGCTTCTATGGGCAATGTTGCTGCCTCAGGTGGATATTATATTGCTGCGGGAGCTGATACCATTGTTGCATCAGCAAATACTATTACCGGGTCCATTGGCATTTTCAGCCTGTTGTTTAACGTAGAAGAACTCTACAACGACAAACTTGGCATTGAGTTTGAAACGATAAAAACGCATGAATTCGCTGATATCTATAACTTTACCCGTCCCTTTACACCGGCTGAACGACGAGTGATTGAACAGAATGTAGAAAATGGGTATGAGTCTTTCCTGGAAGTAGTGGCAAAATCCCGTGGAATGACACGAGACGAAGTTCATGAAGTTGGTCAGGGGCGTGTTTATACAGGTACGATGGCAAAAGAAATTGGCTTGATTGATGAAATTGGAGATTTAGACAGAGCCCTGGAAATTGCAGCTGAAAAAGCAGGAATCGAAGAATATAATCTTGATATTTATCCTAAAAGAAAAGACCTGTTCGAAACGTTATTTAGTACAGCAAATACCCGAATGAATACATGGGTGCGTAGTTGGGTGCCTGCAGAAATTCAAAAAGAGCATGACAACATTCGGCTGTTGATGAGTCAACCTGCCGGACAAAACTGGGCGTTACTCCCTATACATTTCGATGTAAATTAAAAATGGCCACAGGCAGATTTGAAATAGAGCAGCTGAGTGAAGGCTTTTTTGAGTTGTTTGAGGATGGTTCATTTGCAAAAATGGATCCAAAAAGACTCGATGTCCCAATGGATGATCCATCGCTTGGCCGTTACTCTTCTGCGTTGGGTATTGACCCACTGCTTATTTTTGATGGAGAAACCAATATCGTTATCGATCCGGGTTTAGGTTGGGGACTTGACAAAAAAAGCAGTTATCAGGATACATCCAATGTATTTACCAACCTGGATATCTTTGGACTTCAGCCTGAGGATATTCATTTTGTTATTTTATCCCACCTTCATTTCGACCATATGGCCGGATGTTCTTATGTTTCGGAAAACATCAAAACTACTGCATCTTTTCCTAATGCAAAATACCTTGTCCAAAAAGAAGAGTGGGATTTTGCCTTATCTCAACAAGGTGACCGAACACCGGGTGCAGGTTATCAGCTGGATGAATTTTATAAGCTTATTGCCGAAGACAGGGTAGAATTTATCGACAGCGATGGATATTCTCCCGTAAAGGGAATTTATTTAATGAAAAGCGGAGGACATACGCCCGGGCATCAGGTTGTAAAAATTACAGATAGAGGTGAAACAGCCTACTTTTTGGGAGATTTAATCCCAACTGAATATCATTTGAATCATTACGCAATGAAGCTCATTGATTACGATTCCGTACAGGCAAAAAAAGCAAAAACTTTGTTATTGCGAAATGCATTTAAAGAAAAAGCTCAACTGTTCTTTTATCACTCTTTATTCAATAAAACGGGCAAACTTGCGAAAGACAAGAATAAAAATTACGTGCTGATAGATAAACGCTCATCTCTATAAAGAAGCCGGAATTGATGTCTAATACAAAATCATTTATTCCTGCAAAAGAGTCACCCTTCTTCATTAAACTGTTTGATCTATACTGTACTACCCTTTTTTGGCGACGTTTCAGCTCCATCACGGTTGAAATAAAGTACAACCCACAACCTGACAGTAAAACCATTTATTATCTCAACCACAATTCCTGGTGGGATGGCCTGATTCCGTTTTATCTGAATCAAAAATACTTCAACCAAAATGCCCGTGGGATCATGGAGGATAAACAGCTAGAGAAATACTCTTTTTTCAGAAGGCTGGGCGTATTCTCTATCAACCTAGAAGATCCGCGGTCGTCGATCCGGTCTCTTCGTTATGCAATAGAATCTATGAATCGCCCGAAATCCTCTTTATACTTGTATCCGCAGGGGAAAATTGTTCCTTTTTCGGTTGATAATCTGAACTTCAAAAAAGGAATTGGCTGGCTTTGTAAGCAACTCCCCAATGTTGATGTGGTTCCTATAGCAGTGCATATTCATACAATGTATAACGACAAACCAAAGCTGGAAATCTCTGTAGGTTCAGCTTTAGATATTGATCGTTCAGAGACTGCAGATGTTATAAACCAACATCTTGAAAACAAGCTATCTGAGAGGCTTACTACTCTTGTTGATGAGTCCATTTCAAATTAGAGCCCGTTTTTACCATTCTCTTCGCTCCTGTCGAGTAACTCTTCCGGCAATTGTTTTGAAACCTTAGCGCCCAATTCACGCAGCATTTCTACCTGTCTGATGACGTTTCCATTGCCGGTTGTAAGTCTATTCATGGCGATATCGTAGCTTTTTTGGGTTTGATCAATTCGCTGGCCAATATCCTGCATACTTTCAACAAATAGCTGGAACTTATCATACAACGCCCCACCTCTCGATGCAATTTCCATCGCATTTTTATTCTGATATTCCTGTTTCCAGATGTTGTCGATAGTAGCTAGTGTGGCTAATAAAGTAGATGGGCTGACGATTACAATATTTTGTTCAAAAGCCTCATGATAAAGATCTTGTGCTCCCTGTAAAGCGGCGGCAAAAGCCGGTTCAACGGGAATGAATAAAAGGACAAAGTCAGGACTTTTGCCTTCATATATTTTCTGATAGTTTTTGGAGCTCAGCCCTTTCA
>JBGTFX010000222.1:0-9837 GCA_041747055.1 Balneolaceae bacterium | reverse complement strand
CAATTTTTATTTGATCATCCAATTTTAAGCCTGCGGTTTTTACGGCTTTTTCGTGATTTCTTACCAATAAAAGTTGATCATCTGCTGTGGGGAAAGCCACCCATTCGCCTTCTTCAACATCGCCGTAAGAATTTCCATAATACACGTTCCGCTGTTGGCCATTTATTTCTATGATGAAATTTTCGCCCTGTAATATGCCGAACCGGTTCAGTTCATTAGGATGAAATCCAAGCTTCGCATTTCCAAAAAAGGGATCTATTTCGGTCACACGATTTACCATCATATTACTTTCATACGATGTTCCCGTTTCTCTGTCAGGAACGGATCGTGTACCATCGGTTATTGGTGATGTTTCACCCGTTTCTATCCATTCTAAAATTGACTTAAAAGCATCCAGTCTTTCCACCCAGTTTACATTTACATGACCCGGCCGGCGCAGTGGGCGAAGCGCCGGTGGAACCTCCGCATTTTCTGAGACAGCCATATACGAAACGGGCCCATCAAGCTCTGTCAGGTTGCTCATTAAAATTGAAGGGATTTTAGGAGTACCCCGTAAAAATGAATTGGCTGATTCATCTTCAAGATCTATAAATGCACCTTTTGCAATCACTCCATCAGCGAGATTTGGTTCAAGTTCAGCAATACGGAGAAGTAATGATCCTGCCGTTGATTCTCCCTCCATTATAACCCGCCGAACAGTGCCAATATTTATATCAATCCAGTCAGATAAAATTCGCAAAGCACGGATGTGAGCCTCATTATTCACTCCATTTTCATAAAAAGCTGTTCTGGCAATAACCCACCCCATTTCCAGCAACTCTTTGTAAAACGGATCTTCGAGATTTAAATCTGCCTGATGTGGTGCGTCCGCCGGACGCCACCCGTGAACATGAAAAAAGACCTTCCCGCCCGACCATCCTTCAGGAACCGCAACTTTATAAGGAGCGCCATTTAATCCCCCTTCATACAAGGCAAAAGCTTTACCATCTGATTGACCAGATACATTTTGAGAAAGAAATAGAAATGGCGATAAGAAAAATATCAAACAGACTGAATATTTGAGGATAGTATATCGTGATGTTTTCATGGCGGGTACACTTGTATTTCGATTCTTACATCGAAAATTAAGGATGAGGATAAATATACATTTTATGATTTGATCTAAAAATTAAAGGGTTATAGTCTTTAGCTAAAACCATCATTAATTTTTGTCTTGTGATAAAACGAACAGCGAAGTATACAAAGCTTGTATCCTATAACACTTTAATTTACTTTACGGGTGAATAAGTTGACATAAATTGACCCAAACTTTACCACTTCTTTCCTTTGTCCTTTTTTGCTCGCCCAAAAATGGACGGAAAAAGGGCGCAAAGAAAAGAACTCCTCGCTCCGGTATTTACTTTCGAGCTTTGTTAAAGTTTACATGCCGGCTCTCGTCAAACAGCTTTTCTTTGATTAGGGGTTAAACTCTCTTGGTAGATCTGCATTAAGTGATCTGTTGATTATTTTGGAATTAATTGGCCTAAACAAACACTGCTGATTTAAAACTGCCGCTGCTAATTGGAACCGCCTCCACGAATCAGAGGTCGGTTAACTTTTTAATAAAATAACAAGATATGATTGTGAAATTTTTTTGCGATTGTAGATGTGAGTTGATTGAGGCACATTTTTTAAAATTCTACGACGACATCCGTTCAAGATTATTGATAAGATGGTGCAGGTGCGATTCCAATACATCATAAGGACGATATCCACGGGTCATAAGGCTCATCTCTTCCCCGAGTTGTAATAGTAATGTAGGAAATCCTGTTGCACCCGCTTTTTGGCACCAGGCAAATTCTTCGCGCAACTGTTTTTTCAGCCCCTCTTTTCCCCACTCTTTTTTGAAAGAGTCTTTGTCTACTTCATACTCATTTAGCAGCTCCTCATATGTTTCCCAATCATTTAAATCTTTTCCTTCTTTAAAAAGTGCTGACTGCATATCTCCCGCAAAGCGAAGGGCATTTTCAGGTGAAAGACTGTTCATAGTTAGCTGCGCCAGGCAGGGGGGAACTGAATCATACAAATAACTTCCTTCTTCGGCGAGCAATTTGAAATTTCTGCCAAACTCAATGCCTGTAGTTTTTTCAACCTGGCCAAGAGCATCTTTTATATAACCGTATCCTTCCGAGATGGTTTGAGCGCGATCATCCACAGCTAATCCACCTGTTTTCACCTCAATATCCAACTTCCCGTCAAATCGTTTGGCAAGTTTTTCCATAACCGGGTGAAATCCATAGCACCATCCGCAAAGTGGGTCGTAAACGTAAATTAGAGTGGGTTTCATTTTACTCTATCAGATGATTAATGCCCACAACTTTTTCTACATCAACCACAAATGCTATTCCGTTGCCAGGCTTATTCAGTTCTGAACCCTCAATAATGGCATTAAGAACTTTTTCAACTCTGTCCTCCGGCACCAGAGTCAGTACAATATCTTTTTCAGGCTCAATAGTGAATGAAAATAGCTTCGCCTTTTCATGTATACCAGAACCACGGCCTGTAATAATTGTCCCGCCTTCAGCTCCCGCTTCTTTTGAGGAGTCTATAACTCTACCGCAAGCTCCACGATTTACAATCGAAATAATTAGCTGAAATTTTATATTCTCTGGTCTATCCATGTTGAGTTATTTTGAATTTGAAAAGTCATCATCCAACAGATGAGCAATACCGCAAATACTTTTACTGTTTACCACAAAAGCAATACCGGTCCCCGGCTTATCTAATTTTGCAGATTTTGATGCACTTTTAATCACATCATCAATAATCTTATTAGGAGTGAGGCACAATATGATATCCTTTTCAGGCTCAACTTTTACCCCAAATATCGAGCTTGTTTCATGGGTTCCCGTTCCTCTTCCTGGTAAAACCGTACCACCCTCTGCCCCGGCGGCTTTACAAGCTTTTATAACCTTTCTCGAAAGGTTTTTCTTTACAATAATTATAAGAAGTTTAAATTCGTCACCTACAGTATCAATCATTTGACCGGGATTCTTTTAATTTATAGAGTAATCCAAGGGTAAGTACAGATAAAATCGGAGCCAGAGCAACGAGTGCAATCATACCAAAACCATCAATTAATGGATCTCTGCCGTCAATTGATGCCGAAAACCCAAGTGCAATTGCTAGTATAAACGTAACAGTCATCGGCCCTGTTGCAACTCCACCGGCATCAAATGCGATTGCGGTGAAAGTATCCGTAGAATAGATCATTAATCCAAATGCGATGAGATAGCCCGGGCCGATTAAATACCATAATGGAATGCCATAGATAATACGCGCCATAGCTAGCGCAATTGATATTGCTACTCCAATCGAGAGTGTATAAAGCATCAGCTTGCTGGGTATATAACCACCGGAAACTTTGTCAACTTCCACGTTCAATACCCTTACGGCAGGCTCGGCAAATGTAGCCACAAAACCCAGTGAAAAGCCCACGGGTATCATTATCCATTTATGATTCCACTCACCAACTATGTCGCCAATTTCCTGGCCAACGGGAAGAAATCCAACATGTACACCCTGCAAAAATAGTGACAGCCCTGCAAAGGTTAGTGCCACACCAATGAAAATATCTTTCACTTTTTGCCAAGGCAGTTTTAGCATAAACACCTGAAAAAAGAGAAAAAATAGCAACAGAGGGACTAATGCCATCGTCACTTCAAGTAACACATCGCCAAAACCGTAAAAAATCTTTACATCCATGTTTTATGCGTAAATAATGCCCAAAATTAAAACTGCCAACAACGGGCCAATAGAGGCCAAGGCTACCAAGCCAAATCCATCGGCAGCTTTATCATCGCTTCTTATAACAGAAGCGACACCCACTCCAAATGCGAGAATAAAGGGAACTGCCATAGGACCCGTTGTTACTCCGCCCGCATCAAAAGAAATGGGAATAAATTGTTCAGAAACCCATGGGGAAGCAGCCAATGAGAAAACTGCAGCATACCCGACAAATAAGATCCATTTAATTGAGATATTTAAAATAATTCGAGCCATGGCCAGCGCAACAAAAATTCCAAGTCCAAGTGCTACTGGGAGAATCAATGTCCATTTTTCTATTTCCCCGCCCGAAACCTGGTCTACATACCCTGAAAGCACATGAACATCCGGTTCTGCAACCGTTATGGCAAACCCTAAAATAAAGCTAAACAGTAGTACCATCCATACTTTACCGGTTTTTGGCAATGCCGAGCCTATCATTTCCCCCACTGGCAACAGGCCTATGTGAACGCCCAACAAAAACAATACTAAGCCCGATGAGACAAATAAAACCCCTACTAAAAATTGCAATACGGATTCAAAAGGAAGCCAAATTAACGTGTACTGCAACACAAGCACCAAAATGGTGATTGGCAGAATTGCGTATACAACTTCCTCTACGGTTTCTTTAACTGTTTGCATCTATCTTTTTTCAGCTCTTAAATCTATGAAGACTAAAGTAATGATTGCTTAACTTGATATCACTATTTGGATGATTTTTTTTACTTCAGCAATCTCATCTTCATTCACTGTATGTCCCATTCCCCGGTAGATTTTTTTGGTGACTTTTGCACCTAAGCTACTAAGTATTTCTTCAGTTTCGTCTACGCGCTCTTTTGGGATGTGAGCATCAATATCGCTACAGCCCAAAAATGCCGGCGTATCATTAAGTGAACCGGAATAATTTTCAGCTGAAACTTCATCCCCGATCACACCTCCACTTAGAGCCGCAAGTCCGCCATACTTTGCGGGATGGCGAGCTACAAATTCTGATGCCAAGCAAGCACCTTGTGAAAACCCAAGAAGGATGATTTTCTCTTTTGGAATTCCTTTTTCTCCCAGCTCTGTGATTATATCATGAATAGCCTGAAGGCCTGATGACAGGCCCGGTTCATTTCTCTCCGTTGGAGCCAAAAAGGAGAGTGGATACCACTGAAACTGATTTGCCTGCGGAGCTACCAAATGTAAATCCTCCGCATCAAGCTCATCTGCCAGCGTGATGATGCTTTCTGCCGTAGCGCCACGGCCATGAATCATAACCATTGCACCTTTGGAGGCTTTTACATCCGCACCTGCATATACGGTTTTACTTTCTTGATGGGGCCCTTCAAATCGATTTTCTGAATTTGCTCTAAACATATTTGGGTGCAGTTGGATTGATAAATTGATTGAAAATAGTAAAGAGTTGAAGGGTAATTTCAAATTATCAAATAGTTAATACCCATGTAAGGGGCATTTCATGAATTGCCCCTTACATAGAGATACTACGTTCTAATTCCACCGAATAAGTCCTATCTTCTGACCGTTATTGACAGCAAACCTGAATTACACTCCATACATGAATATATTCATAATCATTATCCTTGCGGCAATCCTGATCGATTTTACGCTGGGCATTATTTCCAATCGGCTCAATCTAAAAGCTCTGTCAAAAGAAGTACCCGATGAATTCAAGGATGTTTATGATGAAGATACCTATGCCAAATCACAGGAGTACACTCGCGTAAACACCCGCTTTGGTTTCATAACCGGTACTTTTGATCTGCTGCTTCTGCTTGCATTCTGGTTCGCAGGTGGATTCAACTGGCTTGATCAGTGGGCCCGCGGGTTTGATTTTGGCGTGATTGGCACCGGGCTGATTTTTATCGGCGCACTAATAGCGGCGAAAATTATCATCTCTCTGCCGTTTGGAATCTACTCTACATTTGTCATTGAAGAACGATTTGGGTTTAACAAAACAGACGCTAAAACGTTTGTAATGGACAAGCTGAAGGGTCTGCTTCTCACGATTATTATTGGCGGGCCCGTATTGGCCGGTATTATCGCTTTTTTCGAATTTGGCGGAACATGGGCGTGGCTATACGCGTGGATTGCGGTCACCGCATTTTCTCTGGGGATGCAATACATTGCCCCAACCTGGATTATGCCGCTATTTAATAAATTTGAACCTCTTGAGGATGGCGAATTGCGCCAGGCGATTGAAGAGTATACCGACAAGGTTGATTTTCCACTACAGGGAATTTATGTGATGGACGGGTCAAAACGATCCTCAAAGTCGAATGCGTTCTTCACCGGCTTTGGCAAAAACAAGCGTATTGCTCTCTTTGATACGCTGATCGAGAATCACACCACAGAAGAATTAGTTGCAGTTCTGGCACATGAAATTGGCCATTACATGAAGAAGCATATTGTGAAAAACATGGCGATCAGCACACTTCATACCGGATTCATGTTTTTCCTGCTCTCCATCTTTCTGCAGGAACGGGCGCTGTTTGATGCTTTCTTTATGGAAGAGATGAGTGTGTACGCAGGACTTCTCTTTTTTGGAATGCTTTACTCACCGGTAGAAACTGTTCTTGGAATTTTTATGCAGAAATTGAGCCGTAAACATGAGTACGAGGCGGATCACTTCGCAGCCACCACCATTGAAAAAAGAGAAGAGATGGTAAACGTGCTGAAAAAACTCTCGAAAGATAACCTAAGCAACCTGACACCCCACCCATTTTATGTATTTCTAAACTATTCGCACCCACCCGCACTGAAACGAATTGAGGCCATACGATCGGGGAGCTGAAGTAATCGAGCAGATTCATCCGTCAGACCGCTTAGGATATATACTCTTTAGGGGAACTTAACCAACAGCGGTCAGACGGATCATTTAATTATTATTCATTCGTATCATCTTCTTGCTCAACATCCTCAAATTCAACTATACCTTCTACCGTTTGCTCAAACGCTTCAATAAATGCGTTGCGAAAAACATTCCAAATAGTTGTGTAGATGCCCGCTTCAGGATCATCAATTTCTCCTGAAATGGGTACTCTTGTTGCAAGCTGATCTTCGGGTTGATTTCTAAACAGCTGAGTGACTCCTTCTACAAGTAATTCCCATGTTGCAGAAAAAAAATCATGATCTTCATCCTCTAAGTCCAAAACGGCTAAGTTTAAGATTACAGGCTGTAAATATCCCTCAATACGGCCATCATCTACAGCAAATTCGCTGTACAATGAAAATTGGCCCTCCTCAACGTCAATAGCAGCATAAGCTTCAAAAAAATCATTTAGGTCAGGGAGATTAACATTTTCAAATTCAAAAACGAGATCTATATCCGGTATCTCCGCCAAGAAATTGGCATCCGCCTCAAGGTTTACTTCTCCACCTCCTATAGAAACTGCTGTCATCCTTATTCTTGATGGAAGTTCTTCAGCAGATTCCTCTACATTAGTGATATTTAAAATTTCTAAGTCAAGATTACTCACGGGCAGATCTACCACAGGCTCCGCTCCCATATCCATATAATGAACATTTCCATCACGAACGGTAAAGCTGTTTATTTGGATGGTCATCATCTCCTGAAACCGTTCGGGCCAGTCTACATCATCACCAAATTGCTCTTCCGTTTCGAACGTTTCCGCCATTAGATGAACATTAGGCGAGAGCAGCTCCACATCGCCCACAATTCTACCCTTAAATAGAGCCCCCCAATCCATCGATAGATTAATTTGATCTATGGCTACAAATGGGTATCGGTCATCTCCATCAATTTTATCAATTACCAAGTTGTCAATAGCATAAGCTCCCTGCAAAAGGTTCAGGTCTACATTGGTTACAGACCCATGATAACCATCAATATCAGCAAGAACGCTATTGATTTTATTTTCAATAATAGTTGGCAGCAGAATCCACAAAATAATGATTAAAATCAGCACCAAAAGGGGAATCCAATATCGTTTTTTCATTGTGCGTGTCTCTTTCTCTCTTTTCTTTCATTAACCGTTAAATCTAAAACGTATAATATGAGTGAATTTATTTTTTACATGATTACCATTTTTCACCTCAACAAAGAAAAGATTCAACCATAAGAGTGGCGGCTTTTTACCGATTCAATTTTTTATCAAAAAAAGATGGAACAAATATTCTTTTTTGATCTAAGTATAGACTGCTAAAATCAGGGACAAGATGGTGCGGAAATGGTCTATTGTTCGTTTCCAAAAATACCCTTTCACTTTTCGCCGGATCTTTCTCCTTTAGTCTATATCTACTTCCTCTCAAAAAGCTTTGAATAATCTGATTTCTCTGAAATAATGGATACAAAAACTGTTAAAAGTACCAAGACCTCTGCATCAAAAAAACGAAGAAATAATGGTTTCTTTAGTACGCTCAAAACTGAACTTGCCATCGATCTCGGCACTGCCAATACATTGATTTACCTGAGAGATAAAGGCGTTGTACTTAACGAACCCTCTATAGCGGCACTCAATATAAAAGGCGATGTAATTGCTGTTGGCCATGAAGCACAGTTGATGCACGAAAAAACGCATAAAAACATTCGAACTGTCCGCCCATTGAAAGGCGGGGTGATTGCTGATTTTGAAATCGCTGAAAAAATGATAAGCGGGATGATCAAAAAAGTAATGACAAAACGCTGGTACTCTAAAATCAGCCGAATGTTTGTAACGGTTCCCAACGGTATTACAGCAGTTGAACGAATGGCCGTTCGTGACAGTGCTGAAAATGCCGGTGCTAAAGAAGTGTTTATGATTGAGGAAACCATTGCGGCTGCTGTTGGAATTGGCCTTGATGTGAAAGAACCTTACGGAAATATGATTGTCGATATTGGTGGCGGGACTACAGAAATTGCAATTATTTCACTGTCAGGAATTGTCTATTCCAGATCAATCCGTATTGGTGGTGAACGAATGAATGAGGAGATTGTGAGCTACATTCGGCGAAAATACAATCTGTTGATAGGGGAGCGAACAGCCGAAAATATTAAACATGAAATAGGTTCTGCAATTCCTTTTGATGATGAAAAAGAGATGGATATAAAAGGCAGATACTTGGTAAGCGGCGTTCCAAAAACGCTTCGAATAACTGCAAAAGATGTTAGGGAAGCCATCCAGGAGCCGGTTAACAGTTGCCTGGAAGCCATCACAAAATCACTTGAAAACACTCCGCCCGAACTTTCGGCTGATATCCTTGACCGTGGCATCATGCTGACCGGTGGTGGCGCATTGCTTAGAGGAATGGATAAACTTATCGCTGATTCCATTAGTCTTCCTGTACATATTGCAGAAGAACCGTTAACTACCGTAGTAAGAGGAACCGGAATTATTTTGGAAAATCACGAGAAATATAAAAGCGTGCTTATATAATTCTGGTTTAGAAAAATAGCTAATTAAATAGCGCAAGGTACTGTGTTACATCATCTATACCGTATATTCCGCGCGCATCTATGTCGCCGATTACTTCAATTTCCAGGCTATCAATGGGCACATCCAGGTATGCAGCCCATTTCGAATACCCGATTGCAAGACAACTTCCCAAAGCGGCTCGCTCTAAAATTCCGGGGCCCGGCCCGTTATCATTTCCACCCTCCGTTTTCCCAACATCCGCTTTAAATTTCCAGTCTTTATGTTCAATTTCACACGTGGTGCCATCGTACAATCGAACTTTCGTAGTGGTTGTGTACTGACCTTTTGTTGGTTTTATCGTTAATAATTCCCTGTTTCTCTCAAATGTCGTCTTTAATGTTTTTGTATCTGCCATAATCTGTCTCTCGTTTTCTTATAAATTCTCTATGATCTAAAAACATTTTCTTTATTTCATTATTGCTCCCATACAAACAGACTCTAATTGAACATTATTTTCGAATTCATCAAATGCAGGATCTAAATCTCTATTTATACCCATTACTTCAAATCCATTGGATTCCAAAATGGATTTCCATTCATCTACTTTGAATAGGTTGAACCCATATTTGGTGAAAGGAAATTGCAGCATACTTTCCCGGGTTCTCATTCCGGTATAAAA